>CALJCU010000269.1 GCA_938023885.1 uncultured Prevotella sp.
AGAGAGGATATGGAGCATATACATTATTATAATAGAGCACTTCAGAGCTTTTCCGGTCTGCGGGCTGATTTATGGTTTTGGTGCAGCGCCAGGCGATTCAAGTGAAATCACGACGGACCACCACAACTCATTGCAGCATTGAGGCCAAGGGGAAT
The DNA here is from genome assembly GCA_938023885.1 of uncultured Prevotella sp. Classification (GTDB taxonomy): domain Bacteria; phylum Bacteroidota; class Bacteroidia; order Bacteroidales; family Bacteroidaceae; genus Prevotella. The sequence continues at coordinate 156 of CALJCU010000269.1, forward strand.
TTTTTCTCCCCGCTGCTGCAAATATCCAAGGATTATTTGTAAATTTGCGCTTGGAAAGACATATAGGACCCATTTGCAGCCTGTCTGCACTTACTGTGTAAGTGCTTACACGACACACGTAGTGTATGCAGTTTCATAGAAACTGCATAGAAACTGCACAGAAACTGCAAAAAGAGGACCATCAACCCTAAAAGCCATTTTACCTATGACTGACCACACAGACCGACAGCACAATCCTTTCGCGGGCGAGAAGAAGCCATCCATGCTCAGACGCAGCTCCGGAAATGACTACCATGCCCGTCGCATGTACATGATCACGATTACCACCGCCAACAGGATACCATGGTTTGGACGTGTTGTCGGCTCTACCAGTGCGCCATCAGCCTCTAAAGACTATCCGCATATCGAGCTGACACCTCTTGGCTATGCCGTCGCCCATTGCTGGTATGACATCCATTCCTTTCATCCACAGATTGAGGTCATCCTGCTTCAGATGATGCCGGATCACCTTCATGGCATTCTCTTCGTTACGGAAGATATGTCTCTCCATCTCGGGAGAGCCATTAACAGCTTCAAGGCGGGATGCAACAAAGCATTCCGGCAAATCATCCTCCATGAAGACAGACCTGCCTTCAACAAAGACCTTAACCCCGACAACCAAGGCCGCTCCCAGCTTCTCTGGTCCAAAGGCTACAACGACCGCATTCTCTATCAGCAAGGACAGCTTGACCGCTGGAAGAACTATTTACATACCAACCCTTACCGTCTTCTCATCAAGCGCGAACATCCGGAAATGTTTAAGGTACAGAGAAGTCTGGTCTATGGCAACACGAGTTTCTCAGCTATCGGGAACCGCTTCCTCATCACCTATCCCGACAAGAAGGCACTGAAATGCTCACGCAGCATGACACCAGGCGGCATTGAAAACCTGAGACAAGCGTGCCTGAGAGATGCTGCTTGCGGAACTGTCTTCATTTCTCCTGCCATCTCTCCGGGCGAGAAAACTATTATGCGAGCCTTGGTCAATGGAGGCTTCCCTGTAGTTTTTCTTCAAGAAAACGGCTTGACTGAATTAGCCAAGCCTGGTGGTAAACGCTTTGAACTATGTGCGGCCGGCCGACTTCTCATCCTTTCTCCTTGGGAGCATCATAACGAACGGCAGACGATCAAACGTAGCCAATGCCTTGAACTCAATGAGCTGGCACAAACGTTAGCAGCACTATGAAGAAAGACGTCACATCGTCGTCACTTCACATTCCCCACCTTGATGAGGTATTCCGCAATCTGCACGGCGTTGAGGGCAGCACCCTTGCGGATCTGGTCGCCCGTGAGCCACAGTGTGCAACTGTTGTCGTCGGCTAAATCCTTGCGGACACGACCTACATAGACATCATCCTTTCCGGCGCTCTCGAGCGGCATAGGGTAGATATACTGGTCGTTAGGATCCTGTACGAGGGTCACGCCCGGCGCCTTCCTCAAGGCAGCCTGGATTGCACTCACCTCCAAAGGCTGCTCCGTCTCGAACCACACACTCTCGGAATGAGAACGGAGGGAGGAGACGCGTACACACGTGGCCGAGGTACGCACGTCGGAGTGCATAATCTTCCGCGTCTCATTGAACATCTTCATCTCCTCTTTGGTATAGTCGTTGGGGGTCATCTTGTCAATCTGTGGAATGACGTTGTAAGCGAGCTGATGCGGGAATTTCACGATGGTTGAGACGTGCCCCGTCTCCACCATTTCCTTGTATTGCTGCTCCAGCTCTCTCATGGCTGCAGCGCCTGCACCTGACGCACTCTGGTAAGAGGCGATATGAATCTTGCGGATGTGGCTCAGCTTCTCGATAGGATTGAGCACGACGACCATCATGATGGTGGTACAGTTAGGGTTGGCGATGATACCTTTGGGCCGGTCGAGGGCGTCCTCGGGATTGATCTCCGGCACCACGAGAGGCACCTTGGGATCCATACGCCACTGTGAGCTGTTGTCGATCATCACGGCACCATACTTTGTGATGGTCTCAGCAAACTCGGCCGATGTGCCGCCGCCTGCAGAGACAAAGGCAATATCCACTCCGCGGAAATCATCGTTATGCTGCAGTTCCTTTACAGTGTATGCCTTTCCACGAAAGGTGTACTGTCTGCCTGCACTGCGCTTCGACCCGAAGAGCAAAAGGTCATCAATGGGGAAATCTCTCTCTGCAAGGATGCGCAGGAACTCTTGTCCCACAGCACCACTTGCGCCTACAATAGCTACTCTCATATAAATAAAAATTGAAACCTTAGGGGCAAAATTACAATAATTCAGCGAAAATATGATTAACTTTGCCACAAAAAAGTAGCTTGATGCCATCATTTGCTTCATATTTCCCTATCACGGACCCCACGCTGGTGTTCTTTGTGGTGCTGCTGATCATCCTCCTTGCCCCTATCATCATGGGCAAGCTGCGCATCCCGCACCTTATCGGCATGGTGCTTGCGGGGGTGGTCGTGGGGCAGTATGGCCTGAATATTCTTGTCAGGGATGCAAGTTTTGAGCTCTTCGGGCGCGTGGGACTCTACTATATTATGTTTCTTGCCTCGCTCGAGATGGATATGGAGGGATTGAAACGGAACAAATGGCGCACATTGATCTTCGGGTTCCTGACATTCTGCATCCCTTTCCTTCTGACGTGGTTCATGGGTCTCGACATCCTCGGCTATACACCTGTCGCCGCACTGCTGTTAAGCTGCGTAATGTCGTCCAACACGCTTGTGTCCTACCCCATCGCTGCCCGCTATGGCCTGCAGCAAGAGAGGAGCGTGACGCTGTCGGTAGGATCGACGATGGTCAGTCTCCTTCTCGCCCTGGTCGTCCTTGCCACCGTCGTGGCTTCCTATCAAGGCACAAATGACGTACTGTTCTGGCTATTGTTCATCGTCAAGGCAGCAGCTTATATAGGTCTGACACTTTTCTTCATCCCCCGCCTGACACGATGGTTCCTGCGGCGCTACAGTGACGCCGTGATGCAGTTTATCTTCGTTATGGCAGTGCTTTTCTTCTGTGCTGTCATGAGTGAGGTCGTCGGACTGGAAGGCATCTTCGGTGCGTTCCTCGCCGGTCTGGTGATGAACAGGTTCATCCCCCAGCAGTCGCCGCTGATGAACCGTATCGAGTTTATGGGCAACGCCATTTTCATTCCCTATTTCCTTATTGGCGTGGGAATGCTCATCAATGTACGGCTGCTCTTTTCGGGAGGCAGCATTCTGTTTGTCGTTGCCTGTATCGTCCTCTTCGGTACCTTAGGCAAGGCACTCGCCGCCTATATCGCTGCCTTTTTCTTCCGCCTCCCTATTCTGTCGGGGCACCTGATGTTTGGTCTGACCTCTGCTCATGCCGCCGGCGCCATCGCCATGGTGATGGTTGGCATGAACCTGAAAACCGCTGACGGACAGCCGTTGGTCAATGAAGGGATGCTCAACGGCATCGTCATCACGATTCTCTTCACGTGCATCATCTCGTCGCTCATCACGGAGTGGGCCTCGCGTGCCACGGTCTTGCGTGAGCATGAACTGCCCTCGGAGGATGTACCCGATGATGACGAGCGGATCCTCGTGCCAGTGAAATACAAGGAATATGCCAACCGGCTCATCAGCCTTGCTATCATGGCACGCAACCCCGGACTGAACCGCTCCCTCGTTGCCATCAACGTGGTCTATGACGATGACAACATGCAACGCAACCAGAGAGAGGGTCAACGGCTCTTGAAACAAGTACAGACCTATGCAGCAGGATCCGACGTGATGGCGGACACTCAGGTGCGGGTTGCCGCCAACATCGCCAATGGCATCAAACATGCCTTCAAGGAGTTCCAGGCTTCAGAGATCCTTATCGGTATGCACATGCATGAGAATGTGTCGCCGAAGTTCTGGGGACAGTTCCACCAGAGTTTGTTCAATGGACTCAACCGTCAGATCATCATGGCACGCCTCTATCACCCTTTAGCGACGCTGCGGAGAATCGTCGTCGCCGTGCCCTCCCGGGCTCAATACGAGCCGGGATTCTACCGTTGGATGGAACGACTGTCACGCATCGCCAAGAACCTCGACTGCAAGATTCAGTTCAATGGACGTATGGACACGCTGCAGATGATCAACCAGTTCATCATGAACCGCCATCCCAACCTGCGCTTCACCTGCGTGGAGATGCCCCACTGGAACGAGCTGCCCCGTGTCGCGACAACCATTGCCGATGATCATCTCTTCGTCGTCGTGACGGCACGTCAAGGCACCGTCTCCTACAAGTCAGCCATGGAACGGCTGCCTGAGGAACTGACCAAATACTTCAAAGGAAAGAACCTCATGATCATCTTCCCCGACCAGTACGGCGACGACAAGCAGACCATGACGTTCGCCCAGCCGCAACATACGGAAGAGACCTCTGCCTACGACAATGTGGCAAAGTGGCTGCATAAATTGATAAAAAGTTTCACCAAGTACAAAAATAAACGTAATATAAATCAGAAATGATAGACGTCAAAGGAATAACAAAATCATTTGGAAAACTGCAGGTCCTTAAGGGTATAGACCTGCACATTGACAAAGGTGAGGTCGTGAGCATTGTCGGTCCTTCGGGAGCCGGCAAGACGACCTTGCTGCAGATCATAGGAACACTCGACAAGCCGGACAGCGGCACCGTCAGCGTGGACGGTGTGGACGTCAGCGGACTGTCGGAGAAGAAGCTCGCCGACTTCCGTAACCAGCATATCGGCTTCGTGTTTCAGTTCCATCAACTTCTCCCCGAGTTCACTGCGCTGGAGAACATCATGATTCCCGCCTTCATCGCGGGCACAGGACGCAAGGAAGCACGGGATCGTGCCGAGAAGCTGCTCAGTTTCATGGGGCTCTCCGGCCGTGCCTCGCACAAACCCAACGAGCTGTCGGGCGGTGAGAAGCAGCGTGTTGCCGTGGCACGTGCCCTGGTGAACAACCCTGCCGTCGTCCTTGCCGATGAGCCGTCGGGAAGCCTCGACTCGAAGAACAAAGCGGAGCTTCACCAGCTCTTCTTCGACCTGCGTGACAAGTTCGGGCAGACCTTCGTCATCGTCACCCATGACGAGAGCCTCGCCAAGCTCACCGACAGGACGATACACATGAAGGATGGAGTGCTGGAGATTCCATCAGCGACCCCACTCCAGTCCTCACCCAAGGGGGAGGGGGAATGCGTTACCCCATCGATATGAACAAAGCAAAACGATGGCCCTCACTAAGATGGGATCCACCCTCCCTGAAGGTGATGGACGGTATGGGAGCTGAGGTCCGGGAGGAGTCAGACCTTTATCTCGTCGCTCTCAGTGGCGGCCCCGACAGTGTAGCATTGTTGCGGATAATGCTCGATGAAGGCTATCGCGTAGAGGCCGCCCATTGCAACTTCCACTTGCGGGGAGCAGAGAGCGACCGCGACGAGGCGTTCTGCAGGAATCTTTGTGAGAAATTAGATGTCAAACTGCATGTCGTCCACTTTGACACGAAGGAGTTTGCGGAGCTGCGGGGTGTCTCCACTGAGATGGCGGCACGCGAACTGCGTTACCGGTGGATCAGTCAGCTCGCCCATGACACAGAGGCTCATGGGGTCTGCATCGCCCATCACAGTGATGATCAGGTCGAGACGATTCTGCTCAACATCCTGCGTGGCACCGGACTCAAAGGACTCCTTGGCATGCAACGCAAAAATGGCATCTTTCTAAGGCCGCTGTTAGACATCCCGAGGAGAGAAATCCTCGAATATCTTGACCGCATAGGGCAAGACTATGTGACGGACAGCACCAATCTTAAAGATGACGTACAGCGCAACAAATTGCGGCTCGACATCATTCCGATGTTGGAAAAGGTAACCCCCGCCGCCAGACGGAATATTCTGCGTATGGCTGACAACCTCAGCGATGTGGAGAATGTGATAGAGCAAAGCATTGGAGAAGCCCTGCAACGGTGTGCCGTAGTTTCGGCTTCCGGGAATGCATATTCCATGAGAGAGATACGGAGCTATGTCAGTCCGCGTCTTCTTCTCTGGTCCATCGTTTCCGGCCAGGGTTTCAACCGGGAGCAAACTATGGAGATGCTGTCATCTACAGAGGGAGGAAGAACCTGGACAAGCCAACATGCTATAGCCGTCATCAGCAACGACACATTATATATATATGACCTTGAAGAATGGAACAAGCCACTGCCTACGCTACGCATCCCAGAGACAGGACTGTACAACTTCCATGAGGGAAAAATCCGTGCGTCGTCTGAGGAGGTAAGCGATAAGCCGCAACTATCCAAAGAACGCAATATCGCTACCATCGATGCTGACGCTTTGTCATTTCCACTGACCCTGCGACCCGTAAAAGAAGGTGATCGCTTCACACCTTTCGGCATGAGAGGTTCCAAGCTTGTCAGCGATTACTTGAAAGACAAGAAAATAGAGCCTATCGAACGTCACCATCAACTTGCCGTCACTGATGCCTCCGGGCAGATTATCTGGCTCCCGGGAAGGACCATTGACGAAAGTGTCAAGGTGAAAGGAAGCACAATGAAGGTGATAGTGTTAAATGTTGAATGTTAAGCGTCGAATGAAGGCAAGGACAGGTGACAAAGAGAATCCCCGGCTTGCGACGGCAAACCGGGGATTATTTTTCACCCTATCAGGAATCCCTTTTTCCTCACCCTTCCGGGAAAGATTGAGATGGGGTCTCTTATGGCTCAGCAACCATGATAGACACACGGTTCTTGTCGTTCTCAGAGAACGGCTGTACACGTGCGCCCTTGCTGTCACTTGTAATGCGGCTTGCGTCAATACCCTTATCCTTGAGTGCCTTGACGACTGAAGTGGCACGCCGTGCAGCGATACGGTCGTTGATGGTGTTGTTACCTGTGCCGGCATCTGCGTAACCCGTCACAGTCACCTTAGCATCAGGATGCTCGTTCATGTATGCTACGATCTCATTCACCTTAGGCTGCTCAGTAGCAGTGATGACACTCCTATTGATGGTGAAGAACACGTCACGACGGAGAGGCTCAACCTTTACAGGAGCCGGTGCCGGTTCCGGTGTAGGCTCTACGTACTCTTCCTTCTGTGGCTCCGGAGCGGGAGCGGGTGCCGGTTCCGGAGTTCTCTTTGTATAGGTTTTGCCAAGGTTGATGCGCAGACCTGCGAGGGCATTGAAATACCAGTCGGGGTTGCCGGCTTTCTTAGAGTTGTACTTGTCCGAGAGGATGTTGGCATTGCCCTCAACCATGATGCTGACAGCATCGCTGACACGGAAGTTCAGTTCAACGCCACCGCGTCCCACAGGGCGCACCTTTGTGCCATCCCAGTTGTAACGCATCTCATAAGCTTTAGCAAGCTCGTTGGCGCGACCGTTGTCCCAGGCGATGTTAGCGCCGCCACCGAGGAATGCGCTCAAATTGAATACACGGTTAGGATTCCAACCACAGAAAGCGTTGCTGAGGTTGAAAATGAAGTCAACACCCGGAGCCACATACTTCCACTTATAAGTGACATTGCCGGGAGCCGCCTTGCCAGTCTCCGTAACGCCGTTGTAGCCGCCTTTGCTCTGCCAGGCGTTGGCAGCGATACGGGCAGCAAACCAGGGATTGAACTGGTAGCCGATGCCAAGCTGCACGTTCGGTGAGATCAGATCACCAAACTTAGCCTCGCCAAGTGTGTACTGAGCACCACCCTGAAGATCCAGGAATGCGTGCTTCTTGAATGTGTACTCATTGCCTTCCTTATCCGTGTAAGTGGCTTGAGCCATAGCAACAGATGATCCGCCAAGGACCAACGCTGCAACCAATAAAGTCTTAATGCACTTCATAAAGCGATTAATTTAGTTAATATTAACTTGTTGTATATTTTTCTGAAAAACAAATGTCACATACGTTAAACCTGTTTGCAAAGTTAACAAATAATTCAATACGTGTATGATTCTTTTCCTTATTTTTTCTTAAATTAGAACTCAGCGTTCTTCGGTGAGCGCGGGAAGGGTATCACGTCACGGATATTCTGCATGCCTGTGACGAAGAGAATGAGGCGCTCGAAACCCAGACCGAAGCCTGCGTGCGGGCAAGAGCCATACTTACGGATATCGAGATACCAACTGTAGGTCTCTTCTTTCATGCCACGGCGATCTATCTCGCCAAGGAGCTTCTGATAGTTCTCCTCACGCACGGAGCCGCCAATGATCTCACCGATACGGGGGAAGAGCACATCCGTGCCCTGCATGGTCTTGCCATCGGGGTTCTTCTTCATATAGAACGCCTTGATCTCCGTAGGATAATCGGTCATGATGACGGGACGCTTGAAATGCTGCTCCACAAGATAGCGCTCATGCTCAGAGGCGAGGTCCATGCCCCAGCCCGTGATGGGGAACTCAAACTTGTGACCGTCCTTCACAGCCTGCTCAAGAATCCTGACACCCTCCGTGTAAGGCAGACGAACGAAGTCCTCACTGACAACACTCTCCAAAGTCCGGATGAGCGTCTTGTCAATCATCTTGTTGAGAAACTCCAAGTCATCTTTACAGTTATCGAGTGTCCAACGGACACAATACTTGATGAAGTCCTCCTCGAGGTCCATCAGTTCATCCTTGTCCATGAAAGCCACCTCAGGCTCGATCATCCAGAACTCAGCAAGGTGACGCGGTGTGTTACTGTTCTCTGCACGGAACGTAGGACCAAAGGTGTAGATAGCACCTAAGGCCGTAGCACCAAGCTCACCCTCCAACTGACCGGAGACGGTAAGATTGGTCTTCTTACCGAAGAAGTCCTTGTCGTACTCTACCTTTCCACTCTTTGCCACACGGTCAAGGTCGAGTGTCGTGACCTGGAACATCTCACCAGCCCCCTCTGCATCACTGGCCGTGATGATCGGTGTGTTGAAATAATAGAAGCCGTGCTCATGGAAGTACTTATGGATGGCAACAGCCATATTGTGACGGATGCGGAAGACCGCACCAAAGGTATTTGTACGCAGACGCATGTGAGCGTACTGACGCATGTATTCAAACGACTGCCCCTTCTTTTGCATAGGATAATCGGACGGACAGAGACCATAGATCTCAATCTCTTTAGCCTGAACCTCTACGGTCTGGCCTTTACCCTGGCTTTCGACGAGCTTACCTGTTGCACGGATACAAGCACCCGTGGTGATGCTCTTCAGTATCTCGGCATCGAACCTCTCCGGTGCCACAACAATCTGGATGTTCTTAATAGTTGAACCATCATTCAAGGCAATGAAGTCTACAGCCTTGCTGCTTCTGTGCGAACGCACCCAGCCTTTTACTGTTATCTCCCTATTATAACCGGTGCTTTTGAGCGCATCGATAACCTTTGTTCTCATATTCAAAAAGTCTATTATTCAAACATTCCGCTTCTCAGCATCTCGACCTCCTTCTCTGTGAGGAAACGCCAGTCACCACGACGAAGGTTTCTCTTCGTCAGTCCTGCAAACTGTACACGGTCGAGTTTCACGACACGGTAGCCGAGATGCTCAAAGATACGACGCACGATACGGTTACGGCCACTGTGAATCTCAATGCCAACCTGCGAATGGTCACGCTCATCGGCATACTCGATAGCATCAGCGTGTACCTCGCCGTCCTCCAGCTCTATGCCATCAGCAATCTTCTGCAGATCCTCTGTGGTGATGTCCGTGTCGAGGAAGACATGATAAACTTTCTTCTTGAGGAACTTAGGATGCGTGAGCTTAGAAGCCAACTCACCGTCGTTAGTCAGCAACAACACACCTGTGGTGTTGCGGTCAAGACGCCCAACGGGATAGATACGCTCAGGGCAAGCATCCTTCACAAGATCCATCACCGTCTTACGCTGCTGCGGGTCATCAGATGTAGTGACATAATCCTTCGGCTTGTTGAGCAGGATATATACTTTCTTCTCAATTGTCACCGGCTGATCGTGAAAACGGACCTCATCAGAGCGCTTTACCTTTGTGCCGAGTTCTGTGACCACTGTACCATTGACCGTCACAGCTCCGGAAGTGATGAACTCATCAGCCTCCCGACGGCTGCACACACCGGCGTTGGCCAGATATTTGTTCAGACGGATGGGCTCATCCGGATCGACGTGCGCCTCTTTATACTCGATGCGCTTTTTCATGCTATATTTCGCATTAGGGTCATAACCCGGACGCGGTGCATTGTTGAAGCCACGATAGCCGTTATTGTTGTATCCTCCACGGTAGCCACCCTGCTGACGGTTGCCGTAGCCACCCTGCTGACGAGGCTGATAGCCACTCTGACGGTTGTCGCCATAACCATTCCGGCGCGGTTGATAGACTCCTTCGCCATTATTGTTGTAGCGAGGACGAGGCTGATAGCCACCCTCACCATTACTGTTGTAGCGAGGACGAGGCTGATAACCTCTCTGCTGACGTGGCTGGTACCCCTGACGGGACTGATAGCCGGCAGGCCGGCTGTCTCTATAACCATTCTGCCGGCGAGGCTGGTCACCACCTGCTAAGGCAGCACCGAAACCTTCCGGACGGAAGCCGTCTTCTGCAGGCTTGCTCGTCTGTGGGCGGTCAGCGCCATACTGGGGATGAGATGATGTTGTGCGAATGCGAGGACGCTGCGTACGTCCCGTTCCGAGATTATAATCTCTCTGATTCTGATGTCCTGTAGGACGTGCATAGCCCTCACGGGCATCATTCTGCGGATCCTGGGCCGCCTGCGTCTTTTCCTGATCTTCTGACATAGTAGTAGTTACTTAGACCCATGAAAGACTGTACTCACTATAGTCCTCCACGGGAATGAATAATAATTAAATACCTGTGTAGTTATGCGGAGTGATAGCAAGCAGTTCCTGCTTCACCTCCGGCTTTACATTTAATGTGTTAATGAAATCGTGAATAGTCTTTTCAGTCATAGTCTTATTCGTCCGGGTGAGCTGCTTCAGTGCCTCATAAGGATGAGGATAGCCCTCACGGCGTAGAATGGTCTGGACGGCCTCTGCTACGACAGCCCATGTGTTGTCGAGGTCAGCGTCAATCTTCTCCTCATGCAGGATAAGCTTACGCAGACCTTTGAGCGTCGACTGGATAGCGACGATTGAGTGACCGAGGGGCACCCCGATATTACGCAAAACGGTAGAGTCGGTGAGATCACGCTGCAGACGGCTGACAGGCAACTTCATAGAGAGGAACGTCAGAATGGCATTGGCCATGCCGAGGTTACCCTCACTGTTCTCATAGTCAATAGGATTGACCTTATGCGGCATTGCCGAAGAGCCTACTTCACCAAGCTTGATCTTCTGCTTGAAGTAATCCATGGATATATACATCCAGAAGTCACGGTCGAGGTCAATGATGATCGTATTGATACGGCGGATACCGTCGAAGACAGCTGCGAGATAGTCGTAGTTGGAAATCTGTGTCGTATACTGCTCACGCTCCAATCCGAGTTTCTCACTGACGAAACGGTTGCCGAAAGCACGCCAGTCGTAATCGGGATAAGCAACGTGGTGAGCGTTGAAATTACCTGTAGCACCTCCGAACTTAGCCGTAATCTTTATAGCCTTGAGAGTGTTGAGCTGTTCGGTCAGGCGATAGACATAGACCATAATTTCCTTGCCGAGGCGTGTAGGAGAAGCCGGCTGACCGTGTGTCTTGGCGAGCATAGGTACATCTTTCCACTCATCAGCATAAGTCTGCAACTGAGCAATAAGTTCTTCCACCTGCGGATAGAAGACTTTGTGGAGTGCCTCCTTCAAAGCAAGGGGCACAGAGGTGTTGTTGATATCCTGAGAGGTGAGCCCGAAATGCACGAACTCCTGATAGCTGTCCAGCCCGCCTATGGCATCAAATTGCTCTTTGATATAATACTCCACAGCCTTGACGTCATGGTTGGTGACCTTCTCAATATCCTTGACACGCTGTGCACCTTCCTCATCAAATTTGAGATAGATGTCACGTAGACGCGGGAAGAGATTGTGGTCGAATGACTTCAACTGAGGAAGGGAAA
>CALJCU010000270.1 GCA_938023885.1 uncultured Prevotella sp.
ACAAATGGCCAGTGGTGGGATGGCTGGAGCGGAGATAATCCGACATTCAACATTCTCGATCTCTTCTACACGGCAAACGGAGAAAGACCTGCAGATGATGCGACTTTCCCCAAGAAAGCTGACTGGTTAAAGTCTGCCAAGAAGAGCGGTCTAAACGTAGACCGTGAGGAAATTATCAACTATAATGTCGGTCGTGAACCACGTTATTATGCTGATTTCTCCTTTGACGGCGACGATTACAGTTCCCTCATTAGGGATGGCAAACCACTACGTGTCAACTTGCGCAATAGCGATGAGCAAGGTTACGATCATAACCATGCCAACCGAAACCTCTGCCAAACAGGATTCTTCACCAAGAAGTGGATCAGGCCAAATCTTCGCCTGAGTGGCGCCAATGGTGGAAACATCTGGACATACTATCCCCGTCCTATCTTGAGACTTGCTGAACTGTACCTCAACGCTGCCGAATGCTATTGTGAGCTTGGAGAAACAGATCAATGCCTTAAATATCTCAATGTTATCAGAGAACGTGCTGGTGTCCGTGATCTTACGAAGAGTGACATCACTGAAAAGATGACGCTACGCGACTGGGTTCATAATGAACGGGCCATCGAGTTCTACTTTGAAGGGCAGCGCTACTATGACCTGCGGCGGTGGTGTGAGGCTCCCGAGGTATTAAGCAAGCCCCGGCGCGGATTAGATTCGTTCCGCAGCTCGCGACGCAATCCCACCTTTGAGCAGCTCAATACTGAAATTACAGTCGACCAGCCATTTGCGTGGAATAACAGACTTTACCTCATTCCTATTCCTGCTACAGAGCTCTATTCGAACCCGAACCTCGTACAGGCTCCTGGCTATTAAAGTTTCATAATCACGACAAAATGAAAACACTAAATAAGATTTCCCTCTATGAGGCATGCATTTTAGGATTGGTTTCAGCAGCCTCATGCAACGATTCCAAATACGACTATGATCACCTCTTTCCGGAGGAATATCATAAGATCGTATACATCAATGATGAGGCGGATGAACCATTTACGATATACGATGCTGACGAGCCGCACGTTGACACGATAACGGTGTTTAAAGGCGGAAGCGATCCTATGCTCGAGGCTGACGCCGATCTCATTCCCTGTACAACAGAAGAGCTCGACTCTTTAGGTAAGGATTATACCATACTGCCTGCGAACTGCTACAAGGTCGAGAGTCCGATACACTTCGATCCGAACATTCGCTACAAGAAAGTAGGCATTACCTATGATCTTGAAGCCGTAAAGTCGTTCTTAGCTTCCTATTCAGGGTCAAAGTCTGTCGCTCTGGCTCTGAAACTCACGAGCAGCAACTGCAACACTAACCAAGAGAAACAATGGTTCTTAAGACGAATTACTGTCGAACAGCCAAAGGTATCTTTTGTTACAAGCAATGATGACGCAACGATCTCCGTGCCATTTACAGCTTCTGAAACAACGATCAATACGCAATTCTCTATAACAAACAAATGGAACTTCGACGTTACGCTCTCAACTGAAGATGGAGAAAAAGACGTGGAAGCTTACAATGCCGCCCATGGGACCAACTACAAACTCATGCCTGCGGATAGCTATAGTTTTACCACAACAGATCTGAAATACACCCAGGGTACGAGCAGCGTAAGCACTACCTTTAGATATAGTGCAGATAACCTGAGTATCCTCAATGTATACATGTTGCCTGTCAGGGTAAAGAGCAGTACGATGCTGGGTATATCGCTGCCGGACAAGCCTTTATATATCATCATTGATCCGAAAGTATCACTCACTTATGACATGTTGTCAAGTCCGTGTACAGAGCCCACCGAGGGATCGCTGCTCAACCTTATCGACAACAATCCTTCAACGTTCTGGCATTCAGTATGGAGTATTCGTTATTACAATGATATGTATTCTCATTACTTCGATGTGCATCTGAGTACCTCCTTGAAGAAGCAAATGCGGTTCGATTACTACGCACGTGACTACTGGCCGGTCCTTCCTTTGGAAATTACGATATACGTAAGTAGAGACGGAAAGAGCTGGACAAAGTTAGTCGCGTTGGAGAAAGAAAAAGACAAGTTAGCAGATGTCGGTGGACAATGGACCTCATCCGTCTACGATTTGCCGATAGAAACAAACTATATCCGGCTCTCCATCGTAAAGTCTAACCAAGGCTATTGCGGTCGCACAGGAAGTACTGCAGCTGTAGCAATTTGCGGCTTTGATCTTTGGGGAAAATAAATTATTAATCTAAATAGAAATTTTCTGGACATGAATACGAAGATAGTCTGTAAAGACTAAACTTTGTATTCATGTTTTTACGTTATGTAATTAAATTAATATTCTTCATACATGAAAAACAAGATTGTTTTCTTCTTATTAGCGCTCTTTTCAGCAGGCTCGTTGTTTGCTGAAGACTCTAAGACCTTAGACGAGCTGAATATCCGGGATCCGTTTATCTATGCAGACGCGAAAGCGAAAACCTATTATCTATACTTTGCGTCTGACACCACTATTGACGGTCAGATACGAGGAGGCGTCAGCGTATGGAAAAGTAAGGATCTTATCCGATGGGGCAACAGACAGAGAGTTTTTGTATGTCCCAAAAATAATTATCTCATTGGAGGAGTTTGGGCACCGGAAATGCACACTTACAAAGGCAAGTTCTATCTGTTCCTGACGCTGAACAGCAATGTTAAATGGAAAGCCGACCAGCAAGGACTGCCAGCCTTTACACACCGGACCGTCCAAGTGATGGAGGCGAACAGTCCTTTAGGCCCTTTCAAACCGATATCTTTCCTCCCAACAACGCCTATCGATCAGATGGCGTTAGACGGTACATTCTGGGTAGAAAACGGCAGACCCTTCATGGTCTATTGCAATGAGTGGGTACAACGCTACGATGGAACCTATCGGCTTGCACCACTTACTCAAGACCTCAGCCGGACTGTAGATGACGGACACGACCTGTTTTGTGCCTCCGCTGCTCCGTGGGTTGTACCTATTGGAACCAGCAATGGTCAGAAAACTTACGTCAGCGATGGTTGCTTTATATATAAGACAAAGAAGAAACTCCTCATGCTGATGTCGAGTTTTTGTAAGGATGGCTACACGGTTGGTGTTGCGGAGTCGCTGTCAGGAAGCATCTATGGCCCTTGGAACGTTCAGCAGAAGCCATTGATAAACATCGAAGGCGGACATGCAATGATTTTCAAAGACTTCAAAGGGCAAGCATGGCTTGTACTGCATAGCCCAAACAGCCCGGCTGGGAAAGAACATTCCAAGTTGCTGAAGGTCCGGGAAACAGACAATGGTGACATCATTGTGCAATAGATACAGACCCCACCCCCAGCCCCCTCCCCTTCAGGGAGGGTGTAGCGTACCGAGCAATACCCAATAACTTAATGGTATAACATCGCCCTCCATGAAGGGGAGGGCTGGGGGTGGGGTCTATTTATACCCTTTATTCTGCTCAAGCTTCTTATTGAGATCCAGCACCTTGGCAGGAATGGGGAAGACGGAGGTGTAGCCGGAAGTCTCACCGTCGAGCTGCGGCCGGATATCGTAAGCCTTGTTGAAGAGTCCGTAACGGATGAGGTCGTTACGGCGCCACCCCTCCCACATCAGCTCCATGCGGCGCTCACGAAGGATATTCGTGAGGGTAGCCGGACGCGGCAGCATACCGACGCGGTGACGGATGGCATCAAGGTCAGCCTGTCCGCTCTCACCGTTGCGAACGTGCGCCTCCGCCCGCATGAGCACGGCATCGGCATAACGGAAGAGCACGATGTCGTTGTCACAGTTCTTACCGTCATTGTAAGCCGTACGGTCCACCTCATATTTCTTCATGCGCGCACCGGCGGTACGGATATATTTCGAATAGGTGAGGTTTGTCGACGTCACCGCCAACGGATAATAGACGAGCACGCCACCTCCGTCGAGGGAGATGGTCCTGCCATCAACATAGACCGTGTCACTGTAGAAGTCCTGATCCCATCGTGCATCAAGACTGTCTGTACCGTATCCATACTCATGCACGGTGGCGAGCGTGGCGCACGTACCGTTCTCCGACGCTGTGCCATAGGCACCGCCATGAACATAATGACGTGAGCGGAAGAGGTACTGGAACTGCTGGGTATAGAGTGTCTTGTCCATGGGGATGACGAAGATGTTCTCTGTCGAGTTCTCATTGTGCACGCTGAAGTTTGCCATACGGTCCGCCATGAGCGAATAGCCGGCCGCCGTGAGTTTGTCGCAGTAATACACACAGGTCTGCCATGCGTTCATCGTCTTGCCATCGACAGTAAATGAAGCGTCGGTACCCGAAGGCCGCACACCGTCTGTCCAGTCGTCATCGGCGTAGACCTCATAGTTGAGGGCGATCTTGGCAAGGAGGAAGTCGACGACGGGGCGCGTCATCCTGCCGTAGTAGTCGCCGGGCAAGTTACTCTTCTCATCAGCGAGCAACGGCTCGACAGCCTGCAGCTCGCCCCAGATATATCTATATATCACTGAGCGCTTGCTCTGTATGGTGCTGGCGGGTGTCTGTGAAGTCGATGTGACAAGCGGAATATTACCCCACATATCCATTGTGTACCAATAGAACATCGCACGCACAGCACGTGCCTCAGCAGTGTAGGCTGACAGTTGTGCGTCGGTGAGAATCGACTTGTGGCTGTCGAGGTCTTCAATGGCTTTATTCGAGAGGCTGATGACGTGATAGAGATAGTCCCATGTGTCTTCGAGCGACTGATCCGATGCAGTCCATGTATGGAGGTAGAGGTCCTGCCAGAAGCCGCCGTCGTACCAGTCGCCGCCACGGATGGGGATGATGCACTCGTCGGTCGTGAGAGAGTTGTAGTCGTACACGCCACGATAGGTCCCTTGCAGCCCCTGTGACGGCTGCGTGCCGCCCACATAGTTGTAGAGTGTGGCGACGGTGTTGTCGTAGAGCGTCGTAGCCGATGTGAATGCCTGCTCCCGGTCTATCTGGTCGCGTGGGGTTTCGGAGAGACAGGATGTGAGGAGGAATAGGGTAAAAGTCAAGAGCCCCGCCAGGCGGGTCAGCCCTGCGACCGTTGTCTGCTCATCAACCGCTATATTGTTTTGAATCGATGTTATATAGTCTCTGACTTTCATGGCTTCATGAATTATGGGTAAGACTGAACGACATTAAATATGTCTGATAGAGTTAGAATTGTATCGACACGGCCATTGACCACGTCCGGTACACGGGATAGGAACGTTTGTCGTCGATGCCAAGGGTGTTGGACACGATGTAGTTGTTGATCATCGGCGTGAGGCCACTGTAACCCGTGATGGTCGCGAGATTGTTGACCGACACTGACAGACGGAGGGCAGAGATATAACGGCTCCTGACGGGCACGTTCCATCCCACGGTGAGGTAATCGAAGTTAAGATAATCGCCACTCTCCAGCCAGTAGTCGGAGACGTTCTGGTCCACGATCTTCCGCTCCGGTGCTCCTTTCATGACATTGTAGTCGGGGAAACTCGACATATTAAGATAAGACAGAGAGGTACCGTTGAAGATCTTGTGTCCGAAGGCACCATTCATCTGCAGGGAGACATCGAAGGCCTTGTATCGGAAGCTGATATTGGACCCCAGTGTCATCTTCGGTGTTGCCTGTCCGGCGATATATCGGTCACCGTCGTCACTGAGGTCAATCTTCCCGTCGTTGTCCAGGTCTTCGAGGTCATACATCTTATATCCGTTTCCCCGGTCCACGATGCCTTTGCAGTGGGGAAGATAGAACACGCCGAGGGGCTGGCCGACGATCTGATAGAGCACGTCGGCATTGCCGCCATGCTGCCCGGCGCCGTTGAGCGCACCGATGGCTGTGACGTTCGAGGCTGAGAGGCGGTAGCCATTGTAGTCACCCGACAGTGAGAGGAGCTTGTTGCGTTGGAACGACATGTTGACATTAATGTTCAGTTCCATGTCGCGGCGTTGGAGCGGCGTGATGCCGAGACCTATCTCCACACCTCTGTTCTCCATCGACCCGATATTGGCAAGGAGCTTGCTGTATGTGAAGGGCGGCACGGGCACGTCATACTCGTAGAGCATGTCCGTCGTCTTCGAATAATAATATTCTATAGTGAACAGGAAACGGTTGCGCCAGAACCCCATGTCAGCACCCATATTGAATGTCGACTTCTTCTCCCATTTAAGATCCGGGTTGGCATTGCGCAGCGAGGTCAGGATGACCGTCGGTGAGCCGTTGACAGGCACGATGCCGGCAGGAGCGACGGTGTTAAGGGTTGTATAGGATGTGATAGCTCCGAGATTACCCGTCAGACCATAACCCGTACGGAGCTTCAGCATCGACACGACAGGCCTGATCCGTTGCATGAACGGTTCATCCATGACGTTCCAGTCGGCGGAGATAGACGGGAACACGCCCCACCGGTTGTCCTTCGCCACCATGGAGGAGCCGTCGGCACGGAGCGTCGCCGAGAGGCTGTAACGCTTCAGAAGGGTATAGGCGGCCGTGACCATGCCGGAGGCCAGTGACGGGTCGGCATAGTCAGAGCCCGTGCCGCCATAGGGACGGATAGAGCCTGCAGCAAGGTTGTTATAGGTGAAATCGTTGGTGGTGAAGCCTTTGACGGTGGTCCAGAAGCCTGTACGCCGTTCTTTCTGATACTCACCGAGAAGGGAGGCCGAGAAGTCGTTCACACCCCAACTGTGACTCCAGTCGAAGGTAGCATTGGCAAGCCAGCTCTCGCTCTTATGCTCACCACGGTAAGCCTGTCCCTGGGCCCAGACCCAGGTGGGACAGTATTGTCCGTTCTCGGTCGAGCTGAAACCATAAGATCCACGCAGCGTGAGGCCCAGCCCCCTGGCGAGATGCGCCGTCATGCAAAGGTAGGTACTGAATGTGATATATTTGGTGTCATTCTTCTCCGAGAGGACAGTGCGCGGCGGACTGATTTCCGAGGCCGCCCCATTTTTCGTGACGGCATCGCGTGCAATAGTCGGGTTCTGAGTTGCAGCGGAGTAGAACAGAACCTGTTCGTCGAAGATGCCATTGACTTTCTGTGACGAGCCAAAGACACCATAGTTGATATTGAGGAAATCGTCGAAAGCCTTCTGTGTGATATCGAGCTTCGCCACGAGGTTGTCCATGCCTTTCATGTCGAGCACCGTCGTGTTCTTCGAATAAGCCAGAGAAGCGCGGTAGCTCGATGTCGGACCACCGCCACTGAACGCCACGTGATGGTTCTGCACGAATCCCGTGCGCGTGATGGCATCAGGGAAACTGGTATCGGAACCACCATTCTTATACGCCAGCCCCATACCTTCTGCCGTTGCGACATACTCTGAGGCAGAAAGCATCCCGATATTCTTATAGATAGACTCCAAGCCCCACGAGCCGTCGTAGGAGATATGGAAAGCGGCACCCGTACCTTTCTTCGTTGTCACTTCAATGACACCCGAGGCGCCACGCGAACCGTACTGTGCCGTTTCTGCAGCGTTGCGCAGGATGGCAAAACTCTCAATGTCGGCAGGATAGATGGTAGAGAGTGTGGCGAGGTCGGAATAGACACCGTCAATGATGATGAGCGGGTCGTTACCTCCCGTGAGCGATGTCGTGCCACGCACACGCACCGACGAGAGCTGCGCCATGCGGTCCTCCCCATTGGAGATATTCACGCCTGCCACCTGACCGCTGATTGCAGCCAGCGGGTCGTTGATAAGTCCTTTGTTCATACGGTCCCGGCCGATGACGCCCACCGAACCAGTCTCCACACCGACACCCTGAATGCCAAGGCTGTCGGGATTGAGCGGCCTCACGTGCTGGGCGTGTGCAGGACAAATGGCGAGCAGAAAGAAAAATAGTGAGAGCTTCCGAGTGTCCATGAGCTTCTTCGTTTACGGTTTATTTGGCAAAAATAAGCAAAAAAACGGTAAGGAGCAAACAAAACAGCAGATATTTGTAAACCGTTACGAAAGTATCTGCTGACTGCCACAGCCGGTGGTTAGCCTAAAATGATACTATTTTGCCTTTTTCGCGAAATAATAGTCTCCTCCCCCATCTTTATCAATTCTTTTTCCTAATTTTGCACAAGAGAAGAACAACAATAAACATTACAGAAACCATGCTACACAATCGAATTAAGACTCTTTTTGCAGCCTTCCCTATTGCAGCAGCAGCGTCAGCGCAGTATGCCCCCAGGCTGACTGCCAACAACATTGATGCAGTGCTCCACGCCATGACGCTGGAAGAGAAAGCACAGCTCCTCGTGGGCGACGGCAACGCGGGCTTCGTGGGATCCGGCGCCATGCTCGGTCACCAGTCACGTCTCGTGGCGGGTGCCGCCGGCCAGACCGTTGCCATCAAGCGGCTCGGCATCCCCACCACGGTGCTCACCGATGGTCCCGCCGGCGTGCATATCAACCCCACGCGCGAGGGCACGGCAGCGACATTCTATGCCACAGGCTTCCCTGTCGGCACCTGTCTGGCCTCGACCTGGAATCCGCAGCTTGTGTACAACGTGGGGCAGGCTATAGGCAAAGAGACGCTCGAGTACGGATGCGACGTCATCCTCGGTCCGGGTCTGAACATACAGCGCAACCCACTGGGCGGCCGCAATTTCGAGTATTACAGTGAGGACCCGTTCGTCACCGGCATCATCGGTGCGGCGATGATCCGTGGCATACAGAGCCAGGGGGTCGGCACGAGCCCGAAACACTTCGCCGTGAACTCTCAGGAAGGTGACCGCACGCGTGTCGACGAGCGCGTGTCACAACGTGCCCTGCGCGAGATCTACCTGCGCGGCTTCGAACGTGCCGTACGCGAGGGACATCCCTGGACCATCATGGCTTCTTATAATAAGGTGAACGGCACCTACTCGCAAGACAACTACGACCTGCTGACGAAGGTACTGCGCAACGACTGGGGCTTCAAAGGTATCGTCATGACCGACTGGATCGGCAAACGTGCCGACCTGCCGACAGCACAGGAGATGCACGCCGGCGACAACCTGCTCATGCCCGGCTATCCTGACCAGGTGAAGGATATCGTCAACGGTGTGAAGAATGGTACTGTCAAGATGGAGGATGTGGACCGCAACGTGCGCGAGATGCTC
Organism: uncultured Prevotella sp.; assembly: GCA_938023885.1. GTDB lineage: Bacteria > Bacteroidota > Bacteroidia > Bacteroidales > Bacteroidaceae > Prevotella. Next base: position 9,123 of record CALJCU010000270.1, read on the forward strand.
GAATATATCGTCAAGACACCGAAGTTCCGCAACTACCAGTATTCCAACAAGCCTGACCTCAAAGCTGACGCCGCCATCACCAGGCAGGCATCGGCGGAGGGGATGGTACTGCTAAAGAACAACGGAGTGCTGCCGATGAAGAACCTGAAAAACATCGCACTCTTCGGTGTGAACAGTTATGACTTCTTCAGCGGTGGTCTTGGATCAGGTTGTGTCAACGTGCCTTATGTCGTCGACATGGTACAGGGACTGAAAAACGCGGGCGTAGCAACGACACTCACCAATATCTACCGCAAATATGTCGACTATGCCTCAGCCAAGCTCCAGGCCGACAAGAACCCGGAGATGTGGTTCCTCAACCAGGGGCAGCCGAAACTCGATGAGATAGAGATTACCAATCGTCTTATTTCCCAGGAAGAGCCCCAGGCCGATGCCGCCATCATCACGATAGCCCGCCAGGCTGGTGAAGGCATGGACCGCGGCGTGGAAGATTTCAACCTCTCCGACAAAGAACGCGACATGATCAACCGTGTCAGTGACCGGTTCCACAAAGCCGGCAAGCCCGTCATCATCATCATCAACAGCGGCTCGTCCATCGAGACGGCATCGTGGCGCGACCGTGCCGATGCCATCCTCGCAGCTTGGGAACCCGGTGAGGAAGGCGGCAACAGTGTCGCCGACGTGCTCACAGGAAAGGTCAACCCCAGCGGACACCTCACGGCGACATGGCCCGTGTCCATCAGTGACGACCCGTCAACGGACAACTTCCCACAGACACCAGTCTATTATAACTTCACGGATAAGTTTGCGGGCGGATATATGAAAGGGGTGAACTACAGCAACCACGAGGAAGATATCTACGTAGGCTACCGTTACTACGACACCTTCGGCCGTAAGCCCGCCTATCCCTTCGGCTACGGACTGAGCTACACATCATTTAATTTTGGGAAACTCACTGCCAAGAAGTCAGGCAATAATATCCTCGTCTCCGTAACGGTTAGGAATACCGGCAAGGCCGCCGGCAAGCAGGTGGCACAAGTATATGTCGCTGCACCGAAGGGCAACCTGGAGAAGCCCGCCAAAGAGCTGAAGGCTTTCGCCAAGACGCGTCTGCTCAAGCCCGGAGAGAGCGAGACGCTGACGATGACGATCCCTGTACGCGACCTTGCCTCTTTCGACAGCAAGGACAGCCGCTGGATCGCCGATGCCGGCACCTACACCTTCCTCGTGGGCGACAATGTGGAGCACACGACTCTCAAGACAACGCTGAAGCTCGGCGAATACACGGAGAGGACATCCGACGCCCTGCCGCTCAACGTCAGCCTCAACCTGCTGAAACAGCAGGTCCACAGCCCACACACCCTACGGTAAAAACCTAAGGCATCACCGGGCTTGATTTCACTCCTACGATGCCTGCAAACTTGTCGTCAAGATAGAACGTCACCATCAACGTGTCTTTCTTGACGGCATATTTCAAGGTTATCATATTGAGCTTTGCCGTACGGGGCTGATAATCGACCTTACCTTTTACCAGCCGTGACGTCACGGCTCTGTTGTGCATGGCTTCCAGCATGGAGTCGGTGAGATGGAGCGTGGAGTCGACATTCGACCACGCGATATAGTCGACATCTGTCAGTGCCATCTTCTCCGACATGAAATCCTTGACGTGCCCCTTCGCCGTGTAGCTGTTGCCACAGGACGAGAACACGCCGAGCGTCACAAGGAAGCCCAGACAAAAGCGTTTTTTCATTTCTTCGGAATGTTCTTCAGGATCTCCAGGAGATGATCCCACACCATCTGTACCGTCGGGATATAGAGGCACTCGTCGGGCGTATGCACGTTGTGCAGTGTCGGACCGAAGCTCACCATGTCGAGGTTGGGATATTTCTCCGAGAAGAGACCGCACTCCAGACCGGCATGGATGCCACGCACCACCGGCTCCTTGCCGAAGAGCTTACAGTAAGTCTCCCTGGCGATACGCTGCAGCTCAGAGCCGTGCCTAGGCTGCCAGGCAGGATAACCGTCGGTCTGCTCCACATCGGCACCGGCGAGCTCATAAGTAGCCTTGACGGTGTTGCAGATATTGTTGAGGTTCGACGTGACGTTGGAGCGCTGTGAGCTTACGATCACAACCTTGTTGTCCTCGCTCTGTACGCTTGCCACATTGCTTGACGTCTCGACCATCCATTCCAGTTCCTTGTCCTGACACATGGCGAAGACACCATTGTCGACAGCCTGAAGGGCTGAGATGAGACGGCGGCTGACCGTCTCGGGCAGGACTGTCTGAGCGTCACAGCTCTCGAGATGCCACTCCATGTGGGTATCAGTGACGTGGTACTCGTCCTCCACCTGGGCAGCGAAGACATTCCAGTCGGCTTTCACCGCTTCTTTCTTATCCCCGGGCACAGCGAAGATGATCTTGCCGTCACGCGGGATGGCATTGTGCATCTTACCCGAGTTCCACTGAGCCAGCCGCAACGGCATCTTTCCCTGCTCCATATAGAGGAAGCGGGCAAGAACCTTGATGGCGTTGGCACGCTTCTTCTCGATGTCGTCACCGGAGTGACCACCGTTGAGCCCTTTCAGCGAGCCTTGCATGAAGAAATATCCTTTCGGAGCTTTCTCACGCTGGAAACGGAACGTAGCGATGGTGCTGCGGCCACCGGCACAGGAGATGAAGATCTCGCCCTCGTTCTCTGAGTCGAGGTTGATGAGGTAGTCACCCGTCATGAATCCGGGCTTCATGCCGATAGCACCTGTGAGCTGCGTCTCCTCGTCGCGTGTGAAGACACACTCGATAGGACCATGCTCTATGTCGTCGGAGTCGAGGATCGCCAGTTCGATGGCGTCGCCGATACCGTCATCGGCACCGAGCGTCGTCCCTTTGGCATGCATCCAGTCACCGTCGACATAGGTCCGGATAGCGTCCTTGGAGAAGTCGAAGTCTACATCCACGAGCTTGTCGCAGACCATGTCCATATGACTTTGCAGGATCGTTGTGGCGCGGTCCTCGAAGCTTTTCGTGGCGGG
>CALJCU010000271.1 GCA_938023885.1 uncultured Prevotella sp.
CGGCGAGGAATCATAGGCAGGGCCGCTAACGTCCAGTAACGCCAGTTCTGCTCATAGTCGTTGGGTTCTTTCAGCTCGCACAGGTGACCAAAAGTCCAAGTCACCTGATAGCCGTTGCCTTCCATATAACCGTCGCGTGAAATCGTAGCCCCTAAGATACGGGCGATGTCACGTGCCACACTCGGTTTCTCTGCTATACAAACAATCATTCAAGTCTTCTCTTTCATGCAAAGTTAGCAAAAAACTCGGACATAACTATGGTCGACCCAGAATTTACGGAAGAATAGATCGACAAACATTCACCTTTCCGAAAATAAAGAGTGGTAAAGGTACACTCAATTGAAATGGTTTTATTAACTTTGCAACGAAAAGCATTCACAAAAACTTCAACGCTATATGATATATATGAGGAAAACAATCATCACACTCACGCTCGCAGTAACAGCACTTCTTCCCGCCACAGCCCGGCAGAAGCTAAAGTCGGCAGGATACCCCATCACACCCGTGCCTTTCACCTCAGTGAAGGTATGGAACAACACATTTTGGGGACAACGCTTAGAAACTTCAAGAAAAGTCACAATCCCTCTCGCTTTCAGCAAATGTGAGAGTGAGGGACGATACAGAAACTTTGAGTGCGCTGCCGAGAACATGAAGCATCCGTCGGACAAATACAATGTGGCAAAGCTCATGCCCTACTCTTTCGATGACACCGATCCTTACAAGACCATCGAAGGGGCAAGCTATATTCTCCAGACTTATCCCGACAAGAGGCTGCGCCACTATGTGGACAGCGTCATCGACATCATCGGAGCTGCTCAAGAGCCTGACGGCTACCTCTACACGGCCCGCACGCAGAACTATCTCCATCCCCATCCCTGGTCGGGACCGAAACGTTGGAGCAAGGAGGAAGACCTGAGCCATGAACTCTACAACCTCGGGCACCTCATCGAGGGAGCCGTGGCACACTGGCAAGCCACCGGCAGCCGCAAGCTCCTCGACATCGCCTGCCGCTATGCCGACTGCGTCTGCAGGGAAGTGGGACCTAACCCCGGCCAGGCCTGTGTGGTGCCAGGACATCAGATTGCGGAGATGGCACTCTGCAAGCTTTATCTTGCCACAGGGCGCAAGCACTATCTTGATGAAGCAAAGTTCTTCCTCGGGAAGACTGCGGTTCGCAACGAATATTCGCAAAGCCATGAACCCGCCCTCGAACAAGACGAGGCTGTCGGTCATGCAGTACGTGCTACATACATGTATGCTGGCATGGCAGACGTGGCAGCCCTCACTGGCGACACAGCTTATGTTCATGCCATCGACCGCATCTGGAACAATATCGTGTCGAAGAAACTCTATATCACGGGGGGTATCGGAGCCACCAGCAACGGCGAGGCTTTCGGCAAGAACTACGAACTGCCCAACATGAGCGCCTACAACGAGACGTGTGCCGCTATCGGCAATGTGTATGTGAACTACCGGCTTTTCCTCCTTCATGGTGAGAGCAAATACTTCGATGTCTTGGAGCGCACACTTTACAACGGCCTCATCGACGGTGTGAGCATGGACGGCGGCGGCTTCTTCTACCCCAACCCATTGGAAAGCATGGGGCAGCACCAGCGCCAGGCATGGTTTGGCTGTGCCTGCTGTCCCAGCAATATCTGCCGTTTCCTTCCCTCACTCCCCGGCTATTTCTACGCCGTGAAGGACCGTAACGTCTATGTGAACCTCTTCCTCAGCAACTCTTCCAACCTCGTCGTCGGCGGTAAGAAGGTCTCACTGAGTCAGGACACCCGCTACCCTTGGGACGGCGACATTGCCATCAAGGTCGGCGAGAATAAAGCCGGTCCGTTCGGACTGAAGATCCGTATCCCAGGCTGGGTAAAAGGACAGCCCGTACCTTCCGACCTTTATTATTATAATGACGGAAGACGTCCCGGCTATACCATCACTGTCAATGGCAAGAAAGCGGATGGTCAGCTCGCTGCCGACGGATATTATACGATATATGGCAAATGGAAAGCCGGCGACGTGGTTCGTGTTCACTTCGATATGGAGGTGCGCACGGTCCGTGCCAACAACAAGGTGGAAGCCGACCGCGGACAAATCGCTGTCGAGCGCGGCCCTATCGTCTATGCCGCTGAATGGCCCGACAACAAGTTCAACATCATGAATGTACTTGTCAACCAGCAACCTTCTTTCACCACAGGCACGGTGCCCTACTCCGCCTTCATTGCCGACTCACTGAAGGACCGCCTTACACAATATAAAGGTCTGAGCATTGAGACACTCACCACCCCTGCACAGACACTTGCGTTTGGCACGGATGGCAGGCTCTCCGCACAGGATGTCAGTCTGAAGCTCATTCCTTACTTTGCCTGGGCTCACCGTGGCAACGGCAACATGAAGGTATGGCTCCCACAGGATATATCTTCAGCCCGTCCCGCTGTGCCTGCCACCCTCGCCTCTCAAGCCAAGGTGGAGTTCTCCGTCAAGCTTGGTGCCAAGACCAGCATCAACGACGGACTCGTTCCACAAGATGAGAACGACCGCTCCGTGCCTTACTGCCACTGGTGGCCTAAGACAGGCACGACGGAATGGGTGACCTATACTTTCCCTGAAACCAAAGAGATGAAGTCGGCCACCGTCTACTGGTACGACGACCAGCCTTGGGGCGGATGCCGCGTGCCCGACTCCTGGCAGATTCTCTATCAGAACGGTCAAGGTAACTGGCAGCCGGTGAGCGGTGCCGATGGCTACCCAGTGAAGAAAGGTGCTGCCTGCACTGTCAATTTCGATCCGGTGAAGACAAAAGCTGTAAAACTACAGTTCAAGATGCCGGAAGACAAGTCATGCGGCATCTTCGAGTGGAGTGTGAGATAAGAAGTCAATACGGAAACTCGTGAAAAACCCATTTTACATCTTCAGGATAAAACGAGAGGAGCGGTGGCAAGCCCTTGCTGCGCTCCTCTATATCATTTTGTGGAATGTGCTGGTCATCAACAAGTATGCTAACATATTCTTCCCCCTTAACCGCAATTACCGCGATCTATTTCTGAATTTTCACATATCTGGCTTCGACCCACTCTCATACGTCGTCATCTCACGGTGGTTTACAGAATATAATATCTACCGCCACCCACTTCTCGCCTTCTTTATGTACATCCCTAACAAGACAGACCAGGGACTCATGGCCTTAACGGGGATGAACTGGGCAACAATCATCATGGCTGTTATCCTGACATTCTGTGCTTTCTACAGTTTCATCTTCCTATTTCGAATTTTCCGTGAGGTCATCGGCCTGACATTGAAAGACAGTCGCCTACTGACGCTCCTGTTTGGCAGTTTCGGCTTCGTGATGGTGACGGTGAGCGTGCCCGACCACTTCTGCCTGTCCATGTTCATGCTGATCCTCACCCTCTACGTCGCAGGAAAGAAGATGAAATCACGACATCCCTTCGCCATCTGGCAGACGGTACTCTTCTTCATCATCACCGCCGGCATCTCCCTCAACAATGGCATCAAGATGTTCCTTGCCAACCTCTTCGTCAATGGTAAACGGTTCTGGAGACCGGCAAACCTGCTGTTAGCGGTCATCCTGCCCTCTGCCTTGATCTGGGGCTTTGCACACTGGGAATGGCATCACTACCAAGAACCGCATCAGATTGCCGTTAAGAAGTTCAAGAAGCGGGCAGCGGAGAAAAAACGCGCCAAACTCTTCATGCAAGTGAGAGATACGATGGCGGTTGTCAATGGTAAGGCCGACTCACTGAAAGCACTCGCTTATGTGGACACTATAATGATAAGGGAACAACACACCAAACAGCTCAGAGACAGTAAGAAAGCTGCCTTCACCCACGCCGGCAAGCCAATGGGAAAGGGAGAGTTTGGGCAATGGACAGATATCTCCACTCCCCGTGGCTGGAGTTTTGTGGAGAATATTTTTGGTGAACCCATCCAGCTCCACCAGGACTACCTTCTCGATGATGTTCTCGTGAAGCGGCCGGTCATCGTACATTATCGGTGGGCATGGAACTATATCGCAGAAGGAATCGTCCTTCTGCTCTTCCTCTCCGGCATCTGGTACGGATGCCGCAGCCGTTTTCTGTGGCTTGCAATGAGCTTTTTCAGCTTCGACATGGTCATCCATTT
>CALJCU010000272.1 GCA_938023885.1 uncultured Prevotella sp.
CGTCTCCTCACGGTTCATGAAGCAGACGGCGAGCTCACCACCTTTGAGGGGCTTCGCCCATATCTCATGGCTTCTCTCTCACATTGTACCCAAACTTAATCACTTATTCAACGATAAAGTTGACATTGATCGTAACCGTATAGACCTTTCCGTCTTTCATATACTGAAGCTCAAGAACCTCCGGGTAAGTCTCACCTGACTTTATCGCACCGGGCATAAAGCCGACCTCGAGTTCATTAATGCTGTTTAACTTCGTGTAAGTACGGGCTTTGTCGCCCCAGTTCTGTTGCTTACCCGTGGCATCACACCAGAATCCGGCATACTGTCCGCCGCAGTTGTCCGTTGTGGCCACCGACCCATCGGGTTGCTTGAGCTGCATGCGGATTTTTCCTTCCGTGAGATCAGCAGTACTCTTAACAAGGTCTTTGGCGATATCATCCGGCATCAGACAGAATGCATAAGGGATGGCGGCATTGTCGACATAAGCCAGATTATATTTGGCAAACTCATAGCCAGAGCTTGCATTGCCATGAACATTGATGGTAACCGTGGCATTCGACGGCTTCGCATTGGGATCAATGTTGATATCCACGACTTCAACATACTTGTTGACATCGGCACCTTTCAACGTAATAGTGTAAGGCCACTGCTCGTCCTTGCTCTCGTCTGTGTTCCACGGGCAACGATCATACTGTCCGGGTGCAGCCTGGATAACAAAGTAGAGCTCTGATGCTCTTTCCGGCACTGTGTATTCAGCAGAGCCCTTGTCGCCAGCGCCGGCCGTACCGCCATACCACATGGTGGAATAGACGGGCTTGCCATTGACGACAGCCACATATCCACAGCGATAGTTAGAGGTCTTGTTCTCCTGCTGGTTATAGGTCTTTGTTGTACCCACGACCTTACTGTCACCATCAAGAATCTCACCCTTATCGCCTTTGACAAGCGCGCTTCCCGGCTCAAGAGCCTCTACGTTAATAGACACGGTCTTGCCTGGCGTAAAATCTTTCAGACGAATGATATTGAAGCCTGTCGTTCCAGGGCAGGAAGCATATCCGACCTGATATTTCTGGTCGCCTACCTTATAGAGATCTGTATTGTAGTTACCTTTCAAATTGTCGGGGACGACAACATCTTCGCTGGTGTTATGTGCAAACTTGAGATCATAGTAGACCATGTGCGAGGCATAATAATAAAGATCAGAATAGAGCTGGTTCTGGTCATTGTTACAGAACAGACGCTGATAGGTCTGCAAGGGATCTTCCGGATACTCACTCTCCTGCCAGATACGACCATAAGCATCAATGCCATACTTCTCCACAAAGACATGCTGCAGGAAATAGCTGCTATATCGCATGAACTGATGGTTGAAATGACGATGATAATTCTTCTTCCATCCATCAATCTCATAGTTAAACATCTCCTGAGGATAGTCGAGATGCGCCTGCCACTGTGCACACTGCTCCCAATAAGCACAGCCTCCGGCACCATTCTCACCAAAGCCATAACGGTAACCATGATGCATATCGTCGGCAGCTCCCTGCTTGTTAATCTTGTCAGCATAAA
>CALJCU010000273.1 GCA_938023885.1 uncultured Prevotella sp.
AGGATGCGCCGGCTTTTGGCTGGTGTGGTTGTGTCTGTCATTTATAAAGATAATATTTCTTGGCGATGCGGCGGAAGTTGTCGGCGTCCTTATCCCAATACGCCTTGGCATCAGCCCATTGGTGACGACGGAGAAACAGTTTCCTGATATTTCTGGAACCGCATACCTTGTTGATCATATCTGCACGTGTGGTGTCCTCACCCATTGGATCGTGGTCAGGATAGAGCCTGTACAGTTCCTGCAAGGCGATCCACTGCACGTCGCAGAGGCGTGCCTTCTTATAATCGGTAAAGTAGATTTGCACGCCTTTCAGCTCTTTGCCTTTTCCCGGTCCATAATAAGGCGTATAGAAGACGGGACGGAACGTATAGCCGGGGATGTGCTGTGCGTTCATGGCGTCTGCAAAGTCCTGTGCGTTGATCCAGTCGGCTCCGATAAGCTTGAAAGGCAGTGTGTAGCCTACACCGATAGAGACGGTCGTGAGTTCGCCTATGATACCTGTCACGCTATAGAAGGGTGCCGTGGATGCCTCCGGGATGTGAGGCGATGAAGGCACCCATTTGAGACCTGTGTCCTCATAGGTCATGTGGCGCTTCCAGCCTTTCATCTTCACGACTTTCAGGTTGCATTGGCCTCCAAGCATCTTCTCTCCATTGAGCAACAGAGCAACCTCGCCGGGGGTAAGACCATAGACATAGGGGATCTTGAGTTGGGAGACGAAGCTCACACAGTCGTCTTCCACGAGGTTGCCTTCTATTTTCTCTCCGCCTAGGGGATTGGGGCGGTCCAGCACTACCACTTCGATGTTGTGCCTGACAGCAGCCCGCATGATGTTGTAAAGGGTGGAGATGTAAGTGAAGGAGCGGCAGCCGATGTCTTGAATGTCATACACTAAGACATCGATGCCTTCAAGCATGCTGTCTGGGGGGACGCGCGTCTTTCCGAAGAGCGAGAAGACAGGAAGCCCCGTCCGTGGGTCGTGGTTGCCCGGGACAGCTTCGCCGGCGTGCGCGCTTCCCCGCACGCCGTGCTCCGGTCCGAAGAGTGCGACAAGTCTGACGTTAGGCGCATTGCGCAGGATGTCAATGTCGGAGACGAGGTTGTTGTCCACGCCTGTGGGGTTGGTGACCAGTCCCACACGTTTGCCCTCAAGGACCTTGAAGTTGTCGGCCTTGAGCATCTCTATTCCGGTCTTCACCTTTTGAGCCATTGTGCCGGTGAAGCACAGACACAGGATACTAAGTATCAGTGCAAGTCTTTTCATGCTTTTCTATTATTTACGTCCATATTCTTCATCAACCTGTCTGCGGATGATGAATGTGATACCGATGGTGGCAAGACAGCATACCATGACCATCCAGAAAAAGTTGACATAGCCGATGGCCTCCTGGATATATCCTGCCACGAAGCCGGGGAGCATCATGCTCAACGCCATGAACGCTGTGCAGATGGCATAATGAGAAGTCTTGAATTCGCCCTCGGAGAAGTACATCATGTAGAGCATGTAAGCTGTGAAGCCGAAGCCATAGCCCAATTGTTCAACACAGAGTGCGAGAGTGATGATGCCGATGTTGGAAGGCTGAAAGACGGCGAGGTAGACAAAGGTGAGACACGGTAGTGTCATGGCGGCGGCCATGATCCACAGTGAGCGTTTCAGTCCTCGTTTTGAGGCTACGATTCCCCCGAGGATGCCACCGGCCAAGAGTGCTATCACTCCGAACGTGCCATAGACGATGCCGACGAGCTCCGTACTCAGTCCAAGTCCTCCCTGGTCAGTACTGTGCACGAGGAAAGGCTGACACATCTTGATGAGGAAGCCCTCCGGCAAGCGGTAGAGCAGCATGAAAGCGATAGCCCATAGCACATGCGGCTTGTGGATGAAGGTCGAGAACGACTCCATAAGCTCGTCCCATTTACCTTTTCCTGATGTTGCCGCTGCTGTGCTTACGCGCGGGCGGTCATCGTCGGCAACCGGGAGGAAGAATGTATGGTAGAGCGTGATGACGAAGAAGATAGCGGCACTCACGCCTAAGGTCACGCGCCACGAGTATGGAATGTTTCCGGTACTGCTTTCGATGCTTCCTGCGATGAACACCAGTACGCCTTGCCCGAAGACGGAGGCGATGCGGTAGAACGTGCTGCGGATACCGATGAACCTCGCCTGACTGCTTGGCGAGTGCGCTAACATGTAATAGCCGTCAGCTGCAATATCGTGGGTAGCAGAGGCAAAGGCGGCGATAATGAAGAGTATCAGCGTCAGTGTGAAGAGACTGACAGGTGTGTTGCCTACAGATATCATCTGTGACGTGGGCGTTGGGAGTGTGAGGGTGAGAAGCACCAAGAGTACGGTGAGCAGGGCCTGCATGGTAATGATCCACCACCGCTTCGTTTTCACAACATCCACCAATGGGCTCCAGATACCTTTCAGAAACCAGGGGAAATAGAGGAGGGTTGTGAAGAATGCCATGTCGCCGTTGGGTACACCCATCTTCGTGAACATCATTACCGAAATGTTGTTCACGATGAAGTAAGGCACACCTTCAGCGAAATAGAGTGTCGGCACCCACACCCAGGGAGAAACATTTTTGCTGTTCATGCTTGCCGTTTCGGTTTATTTTTCGTTCTGCCTGTTCATTTCGATGCGTGCCATGAGTTCCCAGGTGCGTATGCGGTCTTTGTATGTGTTGTTGCGGTTCTCTTTCTCAATGGAGAGGTCGCCGTCGGAATTGTCGTCCCACCGGCGGCAACAGTATACGGGCTCGTAGATGCGGCCGATGAGGTAGTGACGGCTCAGGGCAAGCATGAAGGCATAGTCCTCGCCATAGTTCACGTTCGGCATCGTGATGTCGCGGAGCAGCGGCGAATACATACCACGTGGCGCATTATTGCGGCCGTTCTCCGGCGTCCACTCAGCGTGGTCAATCTTTCCCGGTGGCAGGATGTTCCTATTGATGTCGGTCAGTACGTATGATCCGATGATAGCAGCCGTCTTCTGCTTCATGAAAGCATCGTAGTAAGTCTGCAGCGTGTTCTCATTGAGATAGACGTCGTCGGAGTCGAGCTGCACGATGAAGCGGCCGCAGCGCGGGTCGTGGGCGCAGAGGTTCCAACTGCCGCCTACGCCGAGGTCACGGCGTTTGGTGACGATGTGTACGATTCGGCCGTCCTTCGCAGCCATCTCGTCGACAGCCTCCGTCGTGCCGTCCGTGGAGTGGCATTCGGGACCGTTCTCGATAACGAAGATGTTGTATTTGAAGGTGGTCTTCTGCTCTTGTGCGCTCTTGACGGCATCGCGGATAGTACGGATGCGGTTACGCACGGGAATCATGACACTTATCTCTACGGGGAACGAGCCGGCAGTGACATCCACAGGGGTGAACACAGGTTTAAGATAGCCGCCTATCTCTTTCAGATACTCCGTGACGGCCTGTTCTATCTCCATCTGAGAGGCGCGGTTCTTCGGGTCCACATAGTCGAAAAGCTTTTCACCGGTCTTGCGCGTGTCGAGCTCCACCTCGGAATATAGATACTCGTTGATGTGGCTGAACTGATATTTCTCGGCGAGCTTCAAGCGGAGGTCGTAGAACCCTGCGGCCTTGTAGTCGGCCTTCATGCGTGAGGCTGCTTCCTTCAATGCACCCGTACGGAAGAGCAGCACGGAACCGAAGTTGAAGTCATCGCGTAGCGCACCCGGCTGATAGTCGATGGTTGGTGCTTCCTGGCGCTTGCCCTTGGCAGAAATGTTATAATGGTCGGTATAGGTCATGGCAGCCTTTGTGATGCTTGTCACCTGCACCATACGCTGCAGGGCGAGGTACCCCATCTGCACGAACTGTCCTTTTAGGAAGAGCAGCGTGTATTCAGCTTCCGCTTTGTTGGCGATGTCTTTCAAAACGGCCGATGACTTGATGTTGCCATCTGTGACAGTGACAGTGTTAACGAGCTCTTCGTTCTCAAGAGCTTGCAGGTTTCTCTTTGTCTCTTCTTCATTTCCGCGGGGAATGAAGCAGTCGATGAGCTTATCCATAGTATGATTTTTATTATTATCGTATTATTATTGTCTTATCATTTCATTTATCTGATGTAATTTCTCCGACGAGTCCCGCTTCATTGGTGAATATCAGGCGATTGGCTGACATTGGAACAACGGTGTTGATGAGCGTGTTGCCCACTTTATGTTTCCACAGCAGTCGTCCGCTTTTTCCGTCAAGCGCGATGATGAGACCGTCTTTATTGGTGGCGAACACTACGCCGTCTTTCTCTACGGGCATTACACGGGCATGCTCATAGCCGAAGCCGCAGTTCGTGGCCCACAACTCCTGAGACCCCTTGCCTGTCGCGGCATAACACACGATGCTGTCCATCATCGTCTTGAGATAAAGCCGTTTGCCGTCTTTCGACAGTCCGATACTTTCCCTGACCTTACTTTGATATGTCCTCCACAGTTGTTTGCCGGTGTTTAGATCAATGGCTGTCGTGGCGCGGTCCGGGTCACAGATAAATACACAACCGTGGGCTGCTACAGGCCATACACCAGCGGGAGAATAGTGCATGTCCGTCTTTTCCGGATGCCACGTCCATAGCTGTCGGCCGGTCTTGACATCAAGAAAATAGAGCGTCGTAGCCCAATCACCGAAGATTACTTTATGCCGGGTTACGAGGGGCTTGGTCTCCACATAACCTTTGATATCATGACACTGCCATGCCACAGTGCCGTCGTTGATATTGATAGCTCTGAAGACATGATCTCCGCCCCCGATATAAGCGGTATTGTCCACGATGGTTACGGCTCCCGTGCATGGTGCGGCAGTCTGTATGCGCCAACGCTCATGCCCCGTGCGTGCGTCGAGGCCATAGATGAACCCGTCAGCAGAACCTGCTACAAGTATGCCTTTGCCAAGGGCGGGCGTCCCGATGATACGCGCTCCACTCTGGAACCGCCACTGTTCATGTCCAAGCATGTCGTAGCACAGGACACGTCCGAGGTTGTCGGCAGCATAGATGCGATCTTTCGATACGGCGGGCGAAGAATAGATACCGGCGTGTTGCTGTACAACCCATTGCTCTTTCACCTGTGGAAACGTGTCGTTGACGGCATAGGAGGGACGAGGAAACCAATGCGCCGGGTTGTCATCATGTTTCGTAGTGAAGGGAATGGCAGTCCAGCGATAGCGTGGCCTGCCGACAGGATGGGTGTAAACGAAGACAGAATCGTTGCGTACGTCAAACTCATTGTATTGGCCTGTGCTGTTACCCTTTTGCCGGAGGTTTGTGATATTGGCTATGCCGGGGATGCCATCGTAGGAGAACATGAGGTTGCGGTGATAATGTCCATTGATAAAAGCTACGACGGGGTAATGCCTGACAGCGTCGGTCATCTCATACCAGTTGTCTACATCGACGGGTTGTAATGGCATGTGGCAGACCAGGAATACGGGCTTGCCATGGGTGCCGTTCTTCTCCAGTATGTCTTTTACATAAGCGATATCTTCCGGTGCTACGTGGCCGAGCGCCATACGCATCATCGGACCTGTGGGGAATCCGATGAAGAGAATGCCTTTATGCTCAAAATGGAAACGCTCATAGCCGAAGATTTTCAGGAAGTCCATGCAACAGCTCTCGCTCCAGTTCTGGTCGTGGTTGCCTTCAAGAATGTACCAGGGTTTGTTGAGCTTATCAAGCTCTTGCTTGGCGGCACGTAGGGATGCGCCGTCTCCGGCATCGGCGATGTCACCTGTGACGAGCACGAAGTCGATGCTGTCGTCGTGATTGATTTGATTCACTGATTGCCTCAGGTCTTCCGTGGGCTGGTTCGTCCCCACTTTGATGTGAACATCGGTGACAACAGCAAAGCGGAATGGCTCAAAGGCCGGGCTTCCGAGGAAGAAGCAGAGGCAACAGAACAGACAGAGGAGTGTTCGTTTCATGGCTTACTGTTTTGTAGTTGAGGGTTCTGTGCCACAGACGGCTTTGTGGTGAGGTACTGCAGGATCTGACTCATCATGTGGTCGCGCATGTCCTCACTCTTGACGGTCTCAAACGGGAAAGCGAGCACACACGTGCGCCAGTGGTCCGTGGCATTGCCACCGAAGACGATGCCAGCCGACATGCCGTTCTCCGGATAGCGGAAGACCGTGTAGGCACTTGGGTCGGCGGGATCGATGGCATCGGGCGATTCCACGACGTAAGAAGTGCTGTTGGGTTTATTATAATAGGTGAACGACGTGGTGTCGGCAGCAAGAGGGGATACCACGTATGCGATCTGTCCGTTGCGGCATGCGCGGTCTTCACGCCATTGGTATTTGAGAATCTGCTTGGCGAAATCGCGGTCTGCTTTAATGCTCTTGGCGCGTGGATCAGCAGTAGCCAATGGGTTCTGCCAGAGATCGGTGCCAACATAGGCTCCCGAGACAAGTACGGATCCACCGGCTTTGCACCAAGCAGTGAGCAACCGCTGCATCGGTGCGTCGAAGGTCTTGAATGCCAACGGATGAAGACCCGGACGGCCGAACTTGCTCTGTTTCTCCTTGCCGAGGATGAGGTCAATGGCAGAATAGGTGTCAGGGGATGGTGGGGTGTCGGGGGATAAAGCGCTGCGACTTATGGAGACGAAACTGTAGCCGGCCTTGAGAAGGCTGCTGCCGTGGAGAGCCGGATAGTCAAACGTATTGCCGGCGATGGTGATGCGCTCATCAGTGCCATAGCTGTCGCCGAAGCCTGCGGCATCGTCGTGGGTCCATGGGATGGCGCGGCGGAACTCCTTCATCGGTCCGACGTAGGAGATGAGCTGCCTGTCGGGTACACCGTTGTCGTTCTCAGCGAGGAATCCGGCGAGGTTGTCGTCGCTGCTCGTAAAGTCATCGGGTGCACTGAGGCGGTCGAAGCCATTGATGATGAGCACGGGATTTTCCGTGGCCTTACGGCATAATCCCACGGAGAGGATCTCGGAAGGGAGACTCTCACCGCCATCGTTGAGGGCTGTGACCTTGAAACTCACAACTTTATCTGTAGGGATAGTTGTAGTATAAGTGTTCTTCTTGATGACGGTTCCATTGTCGAAGTCGCCGTTGCCGATGCGTTTATATACGATGAAACGTTTGGCATCTGCAGTGGGCTCCAATGAGTCGGTGACGGCCTGCCAGCTCAATACCGCCTGATCCTTCTTGTTGAGTGTGGCGCTGAACGCTTTCACGGGAAGCGGCTCAACGACATACGGGTAGCCGTACTCCGTGCTGAGGAAGCGCAGGATGCCTTTGTACACAGCACGTCCCACTATGAGACGGAAGCGCGGGTCAAGACCGTAGCGCATGTCGGCGAAGTTCTCATGAGACATGAGCTCGAGCAGCATGGCAGGCACACGGGGCACCCAAGCCTCGTAATATTGCTGGTTCCACATGCCGCGGCGTGTCCACTTGGGGTCGGCTTGCAGTCGGAGGTCATGGGGGATCTGAGTCTGCACGAGGTCGCAGAGGTCACGGTTGGCATCGCGTGAGGTGCTGTCGGCAAACTTACCGCCATACTGCGAGGTCTGATAGATCCCGAGGTTGCCAATGATGGAGTCGCCACGCACGGTGCCGGCATCAGAGTGGAAGGCAAGCGACAGGGCTATGGGGATGTTCAGCCCCTTCGCCTCAGGGCAGGCGCGTGTGCCGCCAGCGAGATAGTTTACCCACAGTCCGCGGTCACGATAGTCATCGGTGTAGTCGTTGGTGCCGTGCGAAGGCGAATAGATGCTGTCGGGGATGCCCGCCCATTGCAGGTAATAGCGGGAGCCTTCGAGGTAGCGCGGATAGCCGCTCACCATCGGGATATAGTTGAGCTGTGGCTGAAAGGCGTTACGCCCGGTCTCGTTATCATGTGTGTGGCCTTTCGTGTAACTTGTTATCTTATCACCATCGGCTGTGCGGGCTATGTTCCCCATGCCGCCGCCGAATTTCACGGCATCGGCTGTGAGTACGCGTCCTGTGGTCTTGGAGTAGTTGGAAAGTTCCACATAGCTGCCTTGCCCTTTGGCGAAGTTGAATGTGCCGAGATAGATCCACGTGCCGCCACCCATTGTCTGGTTGACGGAGAAACGGGTTACGCCATCTTTATGATGCACGGTGTAGTGAGCGTCCTCTGTACTGTTAGGAAGAGTTTTGTAAGACACACAGACTGCATAGTTGCCGTCTCTGGGTATCGACGGGATCCATTTGATAGAAGACAGTTCACTCTCTTTGCGGCTGTTCGTCGTTGTTGTCTGTCGGTATGAGCCTTCGGTGAACGGGTTCTGAAAACTTGTGTATTGCTTGCGGGCGTATGCGAACCCTGTGCCATCGCCCTTCTGCCAGATCTCCTTGCCGTTGTGCTCTGTGTAAGGTGAGATCGCGAGCTGACCGTCATTGTCTACAATGACCTCCTCGGGGTTGGTGTCGCGCTCGCGCGGCATCATGACGTAAGCCCCGGCGTTTTCCAGCATCGGCACGAGGTAAGGCAGCACAAAGCTCTGCGTGAACTTGTCCTCTACCGTCTCGAAAAGTCGTGCGCGCTGCCACTCCCACCGGTTGAGGCCTTGCTCGAAATACTTGCCGTGGCTCTGCCATAAGGCAATATGCTTGTCTTGCAGTCCGTTCTTCACCTTGTAGGGACGGTCGAGATTGGTTACAATCGGAGTGAAAGAAGTAAATCCTTTTTTGTCGATGTCCTCAGCGGGCACATTGCGGAATGGCTTTCTGCGGTCTGCCTTTGCACGGAAATAGTTCGGGATGAGCGAGTGAATCTCGTGTCCGTTGATATATACTGCGACTTTCCTGTCCCTTGTCTCCTCTGGCAGTGCATTGCCGATGGCGGCAACGATATTATCCACATTATCCTTTCGCATCGGCACATCCTGCAAGGCCGTGTTGAGGAAGACTTTGACGCTGTCGGACGAGACATCGGACGAGTCAACCGCGATTTTTCCCACATTGATGCCTTGCGTGAATGCGCATAAATGCTGTGCAATAGCTTTTGTCGTCTCCTGACTGATCCCCTCGGATTGCAGAGGTTGTGCAGCGAAAGCACTTGCATAGCAAATGGATAATAATTTAATAATATGTCGCATAAAGGCTAAATATTTATTGCAAACTTACATAAAATTTTCCAATTATACCACTGGTCGGATAAAGATTTTTTCTTTAAAGATACACAAATAACGACCGATATAAACATATCGGCCGCCATTTAATGATTATTGATTCTCTTTGTAATTAGCGGTATTCTGCTTACGTCTTATTCCCAGTTCGGATTCTGCTTCATGATCGTGTTGAGCTTCAGCTCATCGGTAGGAATAGGATACAGATAATACTTATGGTCGAACTTACGCGTGGTGACGCCTTTGAGGTATCCGTTGACCTGATTGGCTCCGGCGATGTTGCTCACGTTGGCTCCGAGGTTGGCATTGGTGTTGACATTCGTGTCAAGTTTCTGCAGCTGGTGCCAGCGGATGAGGTCCCAATAGCGGTAGTTGTTGTCACAGACGAGTTCACAACGACGGCATCTGCGAATCTCCCAGATGAGGTTGCTCACACCCATGTTGTTGGCCGTGTCAGCCTCGGGGTCCAGTGTCATGGCGGGAAGCTCCGCACGCTTCAGCAAGAGGTTCACGGTCTTGTCGAGGTCGCCCTGCGTGATGGTTCCAAGCTCAGCTTTGGCTTCTGCCTCATTGAGAAGGATGACGGGATACCACAACAGTGGCATGTCGGTGTAGTTGGTAT
>CALJCU010000274.1 GCA_938023885.1 uncultured Prevotella sp.
TTCTTGTGCAACGACTGGGTGCGCTGTCTGAGGTTCGACCACCGTGGATTATTGTGGATAGCGACTTCTAATGGTGTATCATGCTTTGATCCGCGGGCGAAGAGCTTCAAGCCTTTGGGGAGTAACGTTATTCTGCAAGGTGTTGTCACCAACGCCTTGGAAGAAGATGGAAAAGGCAATATCGTCGTAGGAACAGACGATGGACTCTATTTATACGATTACCGTAACCGTAAAGCAATGCGCTTCCCGCAAAGTGGTCAGCTTGTAGGCAAACAGGTGAACGCCATCGAGAAAGACCGTGACGGTAACCTATGGATCAGTACGGCGATGGGTCTGTGGCAGTATGACCGCTCCAGGAATACTTTTGTCGGTTACATCCGTGGTAATGGGCTGGCGGCTCATGAATATGTACTTGGCTCTAAACTGCGTACGGCAGACGGGCGCGTGGCCTTCGGTACGAGCGATGGCATCACCATTTTTTATCCCCAGGAGGTTAATGCCAGTGCTGAGAAGGTGGAACAGCCCCGGCTTACGGCATTCATTGTCGACGGGAGACAGGAAGATTTCCGCAAGACTGACTTTTCGGTGCCTTATAGTGAAAACTCTTTCACCTTGGAATTCTCACAGCTCAACTTCAGACATATCAGGGAGATAGCCTATCGTTATCGTATCAACGGTGGTCATTGGCAGACGAATGACGAGGGCGACAACAGTATCCTCTTTTCCCACATGGAACCGGGCGACTATCGCATCGAGGTCCTTGCCTCCTGTAACGGCGTGCAGTCGAAGTTGCCGTTGATGATTCATGTCGTGGTCAACAATCCTTGGTACTCATCGTGGGAGGCATGGTGTATCTATCTCACCATCATCGTCTTGGTGGTCTTCTATGGGTACCGTGCTATGGAACGCAAGCGGAAAGTAGACGATGATGAGCAGAAGATGCGGTTCCTCATCGATGCCACCCATGATATCCGTTCTCCGCTGACACTCATCCTTGGTCCGCTGAAGAAGTTGCAGCAACGAATCACGAACGGGGAAGACCGTAGCGAACTCGATGCTATCAACCACAATGCTCAGCGGCTTCTTGTCCTTGTCAATCAGATCCTTGATGAGCGGAAGATTGATAAAGGGCAGATGCAGCTCCATTGTGAGGAGACGGACCTTGTAGACTTTGCTGCTCAGTCTATGCGTATGTACCAATATGGGGCGCGGGAGCGGAGCATCACTCTCATGCTCACTGATGGAGCGGGCAGACCGGTGGATATTCACCATAAACCTATAAAGGTATGGATTGACAAGGTCAATTTTGATAAGGTCATTGCTAACCTTCTCTCCAATGCCTTAAAATATACATTCGACGGAGGGACCATCATGGTGAGTGTCTCAGAGAAGGACGATGCTGTTGTTCTGCGTGTCACCGATACTGGTCCCGGTTTCAAGGATAAGAAGACAGATAAGCTCTTCGAGCGTTTCTATCAGAGTCGTGCCACAAATATTCTGCATGTGCAAGGGACGGGTATCGGATTGAACCTCTGCCGTAACATCGTGCAGATGCACGGTGGCACCATCGCCGCCTTCAATCGCACGGATGGTCAGCACGGTGCTTGTCTCGAGGTTACGCTTCACAAAGGTAATACGCACCTGCGCCCCGGGCAGATCATGATGGAGAGAGGGGAGAAAGAGGCATTAGCGGACAAGACGCATGGCAATTGTCGCATCCTGGTGGCGGACGATGACTTTGAGATCCCGGCTTATATCGCCCGTGAGCTTGGACAGACCTGTCGTGTAGACTCTGCCCAGAACGGAAAGATAGCCTTGGAGAAGGTGCTGTCAGGTAACTACAATCTTGTCATCTCCGACATCATGATGCCTGAGATGGACGGTATCGCTCTGCTTAAGGCCATCAAGTCAAACCCGCGCACGAGCGACATCCCCGTCATCCTCCTCACCTCCCAGAGTGAGGTCGGCAACCGTCTCGAAGGATTGAAGAAAGGAGCCGACGCGTTCATAGCCAAGCCTTTCGACATCGACGAGCTGCGTATCGTGGTCAATAATCTCCTGGAAAACGTCCGTCGACTCCGTGGCAAGTTCTCGGGAGCACTGGAGCAGAAGGGCAAGATGGAGGATGTGAAAGTGCGTGGCAACGACGACGTCCTCATGGATCGTGTCATGAAATGTATCAACGCCCATATCACGGAGCAGGACTTTAATGTGGAGCGCCTTGCCGAGGAGGTGGGCATCAGCCGCGCCCAGTTGCATCGTAAGATGAAAGAGATCACAGGTGTCACGACGAGCGACTTCATCCGTAATCTCCGTTTGGAGCAAGGGGCGAAGCTCCTGCGGGAAGGCAATGTCAATGTCACTCAGGTGACTTATGCCGTAGGCTTCAACAACCAGACCCACTTCTCCAGTATCTTCAAGAAGCACTTCGGCGTCTCGCCGACAGCGTATGCACAGCAACACAAGGGTTGAGCCATTACAGATTATCGCATGTGGCTATTTTTTTAATTGTATTTATGCGCTGGTGGCTGGTACAAGACCGGCTACTGCACTGTTACGACGCCTGCTCATCACTGTTTAGCCACTACTTAATACGAATAGAAACATTATTGAGACATATAGAAAGACCTTTTTGCCATTAACGTGTTATTTTTGCAAAGAATAAATCTAAAGACTGATAAGACATGAAATTACAAATTGGATTACGAGTGTTTGTCACGGGT
This sequence comes from uncultured Prevotella sp., assembly GCA_938023885.1. GTDB lineage: Bacteria > Bacteroidota > Bacteroidia > Bacteroidales > Bacteroidaceae > Prevotella. Next base: position 2,724 of record CALJCU010000274.1, read on the forward strand.
TGTTGTCTGACGTGGATGATGGGAGCCGCAGCGCAGATGCTGCCTTATCAGAATCCTAACCTTCCGTTTAAAGAGCGAGCTAAGGATCTCTGTTCACGCCTCACACTGGAAGAAAAAGCGTCGCTGATGTGCGACATCTCTCCCGCTATCCATCGTTTAGACATCAAGCCCTTCAACTGGTGGAGCGAGGCTTTGCACGGCTATGCCAATAACACGGATGTCACAGTGTTTCCCGAGCCTATCGGCATGGCGGCATCGTTCAACCCTGCGATGGTCTACAAAGTGTTCACAGCTACCTCCGACGAGGCACGGGGCAAGTATAACCAGTTTATGGCTGAGGGTAAGGAAGATACCCGCTTCCACAGTCTCTCTGTATGGACGCCCAATGTCAACATCTTCCGCGATCCGCGCTGGGGCCGTGGTCAGGAGACCTATGGCGAGGACCCTTATCTGACGAGTGTCATGGGTGTACAGGTTGTCAAAGGCTTGCAGGGCCCTGAGACAACCAAATATCGTAAGCTCTATGCCTGCGCCAAGCACTTTGCCGTGCACAGTGGACCTGAATATACGCGCCATACCGCCAATCTCTCCGATATCTCTCCACGCGACTTGTGGGAGACCTATCTCCCGGCTTTCAAGGCAGCCGTCCAGCAAGGTAATGTCAGGGAGGTGATGTGCGCCTACCAGCGTCTCGACGATGAGCCGTGCTGCGGCAATACCCGTTTCCTGCAACAGATTCTCAGGGATGAGTGGGACTTTAAGCACATGGTCGTGAGTGACTGTGGTGCCATTACCGACTTCTATATAAACCATCATGTGTCTTCCGATGCCGTTCATGCCGCCGCTAAGGGGACCCTCGCCGGTACCGATGTGGAGTGCGGATTCGGCTATGCCTACATGAAACTGCCGGAAGCCGTACACCGCGGACTCGTCTCTGAGCAGGAAGTCGACAAGCATGTCATCCGACTTCTGAAAGGCCGTTTCGAGTTAGGCGTGATGGATGACCCTAAACTGGTGTCGTGGACGAAAGTATCACCCAAGACCATTGACAGCCAGGAGCACCGCCAATTGGCGCTCGACATGGCCTTGCAGTCTATGACACTCTTGCAAAACAAGAACAACATATTGCCGCTCGACAAGTCGGCAAAAATTGCTGTGATTGGCCCCAATGCCGATGACGCCACGATGCTCTGGGGCAACTATAATGGTGTACCGAGCCGAACGACAACCATCCTGCAAGGCATCCGTGAGACAGGCGGAAACAGTATTCCTTACCTCCGTGGCTGCGACCTCGTCAACAAGATGGTTCTTGAGAGCAAACTCCCGGAGTGTGAGATAGGAGGCAAGAAAGGCCTCAAAGCTTCTTTCTGGAACAATACGACGCAGAGTGGGACCCCCGTCACTGTGGAGTGGATGCGCGACCCGGTCAATGTGACGACCTACGGCCAGCATACCTTTGCTGACGGCGTATGGATGCAGAACTTCTCCGCCCGCTACGAGACTGACTTCACGCCCCGGCAGTCGGGTGAGGATGTCATCAAGATGCAGTACACCGGCCGTTATGACCTCAGTGTGGACGGTCAACAGGTCGCGGCGGACAGCACGTGGCGGACCGACCCCGTCAATGTACCGCTCAAGGTGGAGAAAGGCAAGACCTATCATATCGTGCTCAACTATTATTACGTCAATGGCTGGGGCTCGAACCTTCGTTTTGACCTCGGTTATGAGACCCCGATAGACTATTCCGCAGTCATCAGCAAACTGAAAGATGTGAAGACGGTCGTCTTCGTGGGTGGCATCTCGTCGAAGCTCGAAGGAGAGGAGATGCCTGTCAAGATCGAAGGGTTCAAAGGTGGCGACCGCACGAGCATTGAACTGCCTGAGGTCCAGCGCGCGTTCCTCAGGGCCTTGAAGGCAGCCGGTAAGACCGTCGTGTTTGTCAACTGTTCCGGTTCAGCCATTGCGCTGACCCCGGAGGTTGAGAGCTGCGATGCTATCCTGCAGGCATGGTATCCCGGTGAGGAAGGAGGTAAGGCCGTCGCACAGGTTCTCTATGGCAATTACAATCCCGGTGGCAAACTGCCCGTGACGTTCTATCGTTCTACCGATCAGTTGCCGGCTTTCGAGGACTATTCGATGAAAGGCCGCACTTACCGTTACTTCAACGACGCACTCTTCCCCTTCGGATATGGATTGAGCTATACCACTTTTGTGATAGGCAAGGCGCAACTCTCCGCTCCAGCAATGAAGACAGACGGAAGGGTCACGTTGACCATACCTGTCAGGAACATTGGTAAACGGGCAGGCTCTGAGGTCATTCAGGTCTATGTCAAAGCCAACGACGATGTGGAAGGCCCGCTGAAGTCGCTACGAGCTTTCCAGCGTGTGAGCCTGAAAGTCGGTGAGAGCAAGATGGTGTCTATTCCTCTGACATCCGATTCCTTCTGCCTCTTCGATCCTTCTTCCAACACCATGCGTACGAAAACCGGCGTTTACACCATCTTCTATGGCAACAGTTCGGCTGATGAAGATCTCCGACAAATAAGCTTCATGATTGAATAACACTTTAACGATATTGTCCCGTGTTCGCGTCACCATCGTTTCACGGACGTGAAACGATGGCGTTCAAGACACATTCCTTTGGCTAATCATTTTGGTAGTATAGTCGAAATGCGACTGTACTGCTTTTGTTGATACATATACGCATTATTCTGAGACGAATATTAATGATTCGTATTAATTTTATACATAATTTTGCGACAATTAAACAATAAAAATCCTATTCCTAAAAACAATTATTAGCGTATGAAAGAATTAAAGCCCTATGGGAAGCTCTTCGTGATGTTTTTCCTGCTCTGTCTGATACCGCTTAGTATCTCGGCGCAAGATGTCATTAAAGGAATTGTTACCGATACCTCAGGCGAGCCTGTCGTCGGTGCTACTGTCCGCGTGTCAGGAGCCCAGGGAGGTTCTATCACGAATCTGAACGGTGCGTTCAACCTTAAAGCTTCCAACAAGTCGACCCTTGTCATCTCTTATGTGGGTTTTGAGACTCAGAAGGTCGATCTCAATGGACGGACAAATGTGAACATTGTCTTAAGAGAAGAGACGGGAACGCTGAACGACGTTGTCGTCATCGGATATGGTACAGCTAAGCGAAGTGATATCTCTGGTTCAGTAGCCTCAGTCGACACAAAGGAGATGCTTCGCAAGGTGCCGGTCAATGTCTCTGACGGACTGAAAGGATCAGCTCCGGGCGTGCTCATCACCTCGCAGGATGGTGCTCCTAACTCTTTGTCGCAGGTCCGTATCCGTGGTGTGGGAACCATCAATGGTAACTCGCAGCCGCTGTATGTCGTTGATGGCGTGCAGGTCGGTACCAGTGCCGACTTCCTCAATCCTCAGGACATCGAGAGCATTCAGATCCTGAAAGATGCCTCTGCAACGGCTATCTACGGCTCTCGTGGTGCCAATGGTGTCATCATGATCACCACCAAGCAAGGCAAGGCCGGAGCCGTGCATGTGGACGTGAGTGCGGACTGGAGCGTGCAGACCCTTTACAAGACGCTCGACGTGCTCGATGTCGACACCTATGCCAAGACTATCCGTCAGGCTCGTGCCAATGACGGCAGTCATATCGATATGCCTGTGTGGGATGAAAAATTCGACGGGCAGCGTAATGCCATCGACTGGCAGGACGTCATGACCCACAATGCACTGCGACAGAATTATAATATGTCGCTTAGCGGTGGTACCTCGCAGTTCCAGGGCACATTCTCAGCTGGTTATATGGATAACGACGGACTGGTCGTCAACACAAGCTACCGCCGTATGAACCTCCGTGCTACAGCAAAGGGACAGCCGAACAAATATCTTGAGATCGGTGGTGAGCTTAACTTTACCCATGACGTGAACCGTGGCAGTAATGTAGGTTTCAACAACAATACCAACCTCTCGTCTATCCGTGATTATGCCACTCTGGCACCAACGATGGATTATACCGATGTGCATGGCAATCTGCTCCATTCTTATGTGAAGAATGCCGACGGCACTTACGGAACCTTCTATCAAACTTCAGCCTCCGGCAGTGAGGTCAGTACCCTGGCTGATAACTTCTATGCCA
>CALJCU010000275.1 GCA_938023885.1 uncultured Prevotella sp.
CCTCCCTCGGGGAGGCTTGGCGGAGCTCACTCCTCCTATTTATATTTCTTCTTCCACTCCACATAATACTCCGGCTCATACGGCAGGAGCTGACCTTTGGCATCAATGAAGAGCTGGGTGGTCTCGGCACGGAGACAGAGCTCATGGTCCAAGGTGCGGTAGATCTCATACCGATAGTCGAGACGGGCACCGCGGTACGGAACATAGAACGTGTGGATCTCCGCCTCATCACCCATGTGGAGGGAGGCGAAGTAACGCATGTGGACATCGTAGACGGGAGCGAGGATGCCGGCTTTCAGCATGATATCATAGCCGATGCCGGGATAGTGGCGGCCGAAAGACTCCCGTCCGTCCTCGAGGTAAGCGACATAAGAGCCGTGCCATGCCACACGCATGGCATCGATCTCACTGAACTTAACGCGTACGGTGCACACGTCCTCCAGTTTGCGGCTCATGGGTTGAAGACTTTATCTGAGACAGCGCCGCCGAACTTGAAGTTCGTGAAGCGGTACTCGGTGAAACCACGCTTACTGTTCAGCGTGATGCCTTCGAGAGCGTTCGTCTTCTTGTTCAACTCGAGAACGAAAGAGGTGAACATCAGGTGCCTGGCAGCATCGGGCACCATCGTGACAACGACATTACCACCCTGCTGGGCGATCCCCACACCTCTGATGGCACTGATGTTCGTCTTACCACCGGAGAGGACACTCTGCAGTACGGCTTTGAAGGCAGCGAACTGGCTTGCGGTCTTGGCAGAGGCGACACGCTTGTGGCCGCCCTGGACCATCGTGAACGTGTTGCCGTTCATCACAAGCTGTTCCTTACCACCGTCGACGACGATAGCTACCTTGTCAGGGCTCTTCATAGAGAGAGAACCCATGTAGGTTTTGTTCTTCGTCATGGCTTTGTTGTGTTTCACCATGACAGCAGCCGCCGTGGCGCTCTTCGCCGTGCGGTACTTCACCACAGCCTGCTCGAAGGCAGCCTGTTGAGCATGCATGGCTGGGAGCATTGCCACAGCCATGAATAATAACAAAAGAAATCTTTTCATA
>CALJCU010000276.1 GCA_938023885.1 uncultured Prevotella sp.
ATTTTATTCATAACGCTTCTGGTTTTGTTATTCACTTTTTATTTTGGGGGGTAGAGAGGCTGTTATATCTTTTCTTCTGCGAGTACTTGGTTATTGAGATTGCGGATATTGATGGTTCCGTTGTCCATTATGCCGAAGGTCGGTTCCTTGCCTCCTTTAGGAAACGTGATAGAGCCCGTGTTGCAGATGACAGTGCTTCGTGCTTTTTCATTGCTTATCCCGTCTCCGTTCGCAATCCTTGAAAGTTCCCACAGATGGGTATGCCCATAGATAACGGCATCGAAATGTCCCGGTGGCAACGTCTGCTTATTGTAGACGTGGCCATGCGTAAGCAGAATTTTTCGACCTTCATCCACGAGTAACGTGTACGTTGCCATGATGGGGAAGTGGAGGAGCATCTGGTCAACCTCTGAATCGCAGTTGCCTCGTACAGCCACGATCTCGTCTTTCAAGGGGTTTAGCGCATCCGCTACCCCGCGTGCGTCGAGTCCGTCCGGCAGCCCGTTACGTGGACCATAGTTGAGGATGTCCCCCATTAGCAGGAGCATGTCACACTGTTCCTTGCGGTAGATGTCCAGTACCGTATTCAGTTGGGTGAGAGACCCGTGGATATCAGAGAGAAGAAAATACTTCATTATATAAAGTTTTGGAAAAGGAGTTAGGTGATGGGTGTTAGAATCACCCGGCCCCTGCCACCTTAATTACGCAGATAATCTTTGAGTTTCACGCTGTGTGTCTTCTTGATGATTGCTCGTACGGCATGGTCACGGATCTGTCTTACACGCTCACGTTTCAATCCCATCTCTGCTCCGATCTCCGCCATGGTACGGGTCTCCCCCCCGATGCCATAGAAGCGTCGGACGACATGGCGGTCACGCTCCTGTAGGTCGGCAAGGATGGTATTCAACTCGTTTGTGAGAATGTTCTTCTGTAGTTCCTTTTCCGGGTCAGGGGCTCCCTGGTCAGGAATGACCTTTGCAAGACTCAGCTCGTTGCTTCCTCCGACAGGAGCATCGATGGACAATGCACGGGAGCGTCTCTTCTCGAGGGCGGGGTTACTGACATCGCGCGGCACGCGACAGATGCCCCCTAACCGTTCGATGGCTTTGCCGATAGTATCACGCACGAATGGCGCAGCGTAGGCAGCAAAGTTTTTTCCGCGGGAGGCGTCAAACGACCTGGCAGCAGCGAGCATGCCGATGTTACCCTCACTGATGAGGTCATCCATGTCCAGTCCGCGGTGTTTATACTGTTGTGCTATGCTGATGACGAAGCCCTGATTGGTGCGGAGGAGTTTGTCTATTGTCTTCTGATCGTTTTCCATATCGTCATATTTATAGTTAATCTACTCCCGACTCAAGCAGCATTTCTGCCACTTCTTCAGGAGAGTTGAAGTCCATTCCATCAAGAAGTTCCTGGTCGGAGAATTCCTCTGCAAGGTCGTGCGCAGCTTTCTCCGTAAGTCGTGTGTTGCCCTCGTCGCCTTTGGCGTTGAGCAGGATCCTGAGAATCCTGTTGCGATATTCTTCTACTTTCATCATCGTCTTTCTATATAAAACAGGTGTCTCTAATTTTCTGTAAAGTTACAAAAGATCATCGACAATGGAAAGAAAAACGAATGAAATTTAGTTTTAGTTGGTGGAAGGAGAACAAAAAGAGAAAAAACGAACAGCAATGGCGCTATATCGTCAGGCGGACATATCAATCCTCCCCCCCTTAGAGGGAGGGAATTAAGGAGAAGGGATTTATTATCTGTAGTCGTATCTTCTCGAATAAAAGTTGTCCTGTCGTGGCATCCAGCCTTTCTCCACGGAGATTTGTAGCATGACGTTCTTATTAGGTGTCCAGCGTACAGCCGCTCCGAGACGATCTGCGTTCCAGTAGCCACTGGGATAGCCCCAGCCATTATACCCACCATAGTAATCTGCGTAATAAGGGTATCCATACCAGTTACTGCAGCCGCTGTTGGCAAGGCTTTTCTGACCATAGATATAAGCTGACCAGTGGTCATCAAACTGATAACCTAGCTCGCTGTAGAGCCCGGCAGAAGTAGTGTTCATGCTACTCCAGTTGAGATGATTCATGTACCCGCCCACTGTGAGCCATCCGCGTGATCCAAGCGGCATGTTGTAGTCGAGGTTGATGTCCTGGGCGAAGCCTGCACCCTTAGGAGTCCCTCTGCCCAAACCCGCCATGACACTGATTCCCACACTGCCGTGGAGCTCGCCTTTGGCTACGCTGTCCTTCTTGGAAGATGTGCTATGTTGATAGTTGCCGTTATCGTTGTTGTAACCATTCGTTCTGTCATCTTTGTAATTCGGCTGAACGATGCCTCTCGGAGTCGTGATGAATGGGGAGCCGGCAGTCTGGAACGGCATGCCTGTAGCGGGGTCAGTCTGAAGCAGTACGCTCCCGGGCATGAATCTCACAACCGAATTGCTCCGCGTTAGCGTGCGGTCTGTCTGTGCTGCCGCAGCGATGCCAAGAGCGAGAAAAGCAGTTATAGTAATATATCTTTTCATGGTATTTATTGCTCTTTTTGTGCAAATTTAGCCATTTCGATAAATTTTTCGTCATTTCCCTTGCAAGTTTTAAAGAAAAACTATAATTTTGCCGATGATTTAACAAGAATAAGTCAAATATGAAGTCTTACGCAACATGCTCCTATTATTTTTACTTTACAAGAAATTGTGAAGCGGGAAGTTGCGTGTAATTTCAACTTAAGACTAAGAGATACAACCTCACAGGAAGGTTCGCATACAAGGTCCCGCTTCATAGATAATATGGAGTGGGATTTTTTGTAGCACTTCGCCAGAGAAGAAGGAATAAAAAAGAAAACGATATTATGAAGAGGGTAGCGATACAAGGCATGTTAGGGTCGTTTCACGATATAGCGGCTCACGAATACTTCAACGGCGAACAGGTGCAGCTCCTCTGCTGTGATACCTTCGGGCAGGTGTTTGAGAGCATCAGGAGTGACCCCACGGTCATCGGCATGATGGCGATAGAGAACACCATCGCCGGCTCCTTGCTCCACAACTACGAGCTGCTGCGAGACAGCGGAACGACCATCGTAGGGGAGCATAAGCTGCATATCACCCATTGCATCTGTTGCTTGCCGGATGACGAATGGTGTACTATCAGTGAGGTGCACTCCCATCCCGTAGCACTGATGCAGTGCCGCGACTATCTTTCCACGCACGAGGAGTTGAAAGTCGTAGAGGCGGAAGATACGGCAGGCAGCGCCAAGTACATCCATGAGCATCAGTGTCACGGCTGGGCTGCCATCTGCCATGCTGATGCCGCGAAGATGTATGGACTGAAGGTTCTTGAGAACCACATTGAAGATAACAAGCACAACTTCACGCGTTTCCTAGTTGTCACTGACCCGTACAAAGCCGACTACCTTCGTCCGCTGAACGATGTGAACAAGTCGAGTATCGTCTTCACCCTTCCTCACTCGGAAGGCTCTTTGTCAAAAGTCCTTACAATACTCAGCTTCTATGACATCAATCTGACGAAGATACAATCGCTCCCCGTCATAGGCCACGAGTGGGAATATATGTTCTATGTCGTTCTGACCTATGATGACCTCATCCGATACCGGCAGTCGGTAGACGCCATTACACCCCTTGTAAAATCAATCAAAATTCTCGGTGAATATAAAGCAGCATAAGATATGAAACCAGCATCAAGAGTAAACAGCATTCAGGAATACTATTTCAGTAGGAAACTGAAAGAAGTAGCAAAACTTAATGCCGGGGGCCAGAACATCATCTCCCTCGCCATCGGCTCTCCTGACATGCCTCCTTCAAATCAGACCATTGACAAACTTTGTGAGGTGGCTCACGACCCCAATGCCCACGGCTATCAGCCCACGAGTGGACTGCCGGAGCTCCACCGTGCCATGGCGGGCTTTTACAGGCGTACCTATGGCGTGGAGGCAGATCCCATGACGGAGGTTCAGCCGATCATCGGTTCCAAGGAAGGCATCATGTATGTTACGCTTGCTTTCTGCAACCCCGGTGACAGGGTGCTTATCCCGGATCCCGGTTACCCTACTTATACCGCTGTGAACAAGATCTTCGGTACACATATCATCAACTATGACCTCCGGGAGGACAACGGATGGCAACCCGACTTTGACCAGTTGGAGGACATGGACCTGGCGGGCGTAAAGGTGATGTGGACTAACTATCCCAACATGCCCACAGGCGGCAATGCAAGGATGGAGACCTTTGAACGCCTTGTGGACTTCGCAAAGAGGCACGACATCCTCGTGGTGAATGACAATCCTTATTCGCTCATTCTCAATGAGCATCCGTTGAGCATCATGCAGGTTCCCGGTGCCAAGGACTGCTGCATCGAGCTCAACTCAATGTCGAAGAGCCACAATATGCCGGGATGGCGTGTGGCAATGATGATCAGCACCAAGGACTATATCTCCTGGATGTTCAAGATTCAGAGCAATATTGAGAATGGTACTTTCCGTGGTATCCAGCTCGCTGCTGCCGAGGCATTCAATACGAACACCCCGGAGTGGCACCGTGAGAACAATATTGAGAACTACCGCCGCCGTCGTGTCATCGCTGAGGACATCATGAGAGCACTTGGCTGCACCTACGATCCTATGCAGGTTGGTATGTTCCTTTGGGGTCGCATCCCGGACCGTTATGCTGATGTGGAGGACCTCACTGAGGCTGTCCTTCATAAGGCTCATGTCTTCATCACTCCCGGCTTCATCTTTGGCAATAACGGCAAGCGCTACATACGCATCAGCCTTTGTGCCAAGGACGAGAAGATGAAAGAAGCACTCAGGAGAATAAAAGCAATTGCAATTTTTTAACTAGTCCCGTATGCTGCCGGCCTTGGTGGTAGAGACAGACACAATATGACACTCAATATTAAACACTATAAAGCACTATAATTATTTATGGAATTGGAACTCGAACCTTTGAATCTCCCGTCCGACAATGGCGGTGAGCGTCCTTTAGTGATAGCCGGTCCATGCTCAGCCGAGACAGAAGAGCAAGTGATGACCACCGCACGTGAGCTTGCCGCCAAAGGCTGCCACATGTTTCGTGCCGGTGTGTGGAAGCCCCGTACTAAGCCCGGAGGCTTTGAGGGTAATGGTGAGAAAGCTCTGCCCTGGCTGCAGGAAGTGAGGAAAGAGACAGACATGCTCATTGCTACCGAAGTAGCAACTCCGGAGCATGTGGAGCTCGCTATTAAGTATGGTGTTGACATCCTGTGGATTGGTGCCCGTACTACAGCTAATCCCTTCGCCATGCAGGACTTGGCTGACAGCTTGAAAGGTTATGATGGCCCCGTGCTCGTCAAGAACCCTGTGAACCCTGACCTCGAACTTTGGATTGGTGCCATGCAGCGTATCAATCAGGCAGGTGTGAAGCGTCTCGGCGCTATCCATCGTGGCTTCTCCAGCTATGACAGGAAGATTTATCGTAACCTTCCGATGTGGCAGATCCCTATCGAGCTTCGTCGTCGTATCCCTGATCTTCCGATCCTCTGCGACCCCAGTCATATCGGCGGACGCCGTGACCTCATCGCACCGCTCTGTCAGCAGGCTATGGACCTCGGCTTCGACGGTCTTATCGTGGAGAGTCATTGTAATCCTGACTGCGCCTGGAGCGATGCCAAACAGCAGGTCACTCCTGATATCCTTGATTACATCTTAAGTCTTTTGGTCGTGAGAAGTGAACATTCAACAACAGAAGGGATTCGTCAGTTGCGTTCGCAGATTGATGAGATTGATAACCAGCTCATGGATCTCTTAGCTAAGCGTTTCCGTGTTTGCCGTGAGATTGGTACGTTTAAGAAGGAGCATAACATGACTGTGCTTCAGGCAAGCCGTTATGGTGAGATCCTTGAGAAACGTGGAGCGCAAGCTTCACTCTGCGGCATGTCACCTGAGTTTGCCGCCCACATGTTCGAGCTCGTCCATGAGGAGAGCGTTCGTCAGCAATTACAGATCGTCAACGAGTAATATTTCAATTTCAAGACAAGGGGGATGGCAAAGACCATCCCTTTTATGCGACATACAAGATGAAAATATTGATTATGGGGGCCGGAAAGATGGGCTCCTTCTTTATAGATTTACTGAGTTTTGACCATGAAGTAGCCGTGGTAGAGCGTGACCCTAAGCGTATGCGATTCACCTATAATTGTCAACGTTTCACGACGGTGGATGAGGTGAAGGCCTTTGCACCTGAGCTCGTCATCAATGCCGTGACCGTAAAGTTCACAAAGTCGGCTTTCGATGAGATCATGCCGTATCTTCCCAAAGACTGCATCATCTCTGACATCTCGTCTGTGAAGACAGGATTGAGGGAATACTATGAGAAGTCCGGTCATCCTTATGTCTCCACACACCCGATGTTCGGCCCTACTTTCGCCAACCTCAATCAGCTCTCTGAGGAGAACGCTATTATCATCAGTGAGGGTGACTACATGGGCCGCATCTTCTTTAGAGATCTCTATCAGCGTCTCGGACTTCATATCTACGAATATACCTTCGATGAGCACGACCGCACGGTAGCCTACTCATTGAGTATCCCGTTCGTCTCCACGTTCGTCTTTGCTGCTGTCATGAAGCATCAGGATGCACCGGGCACAACCTTCAAGCGCCATATGCAGATTGCAAGAGGTGTACTCTCGGAAGACGATTATCTGCTTCAGGAGATTCTCTTCAACCCTTATACCCATGAGCAGGTGGCACAGATACGTACTGAGTTGAAGGAACTTTTGCAGATTATTGACAACAAAGATTCAGCCGGAATGAAGGTTTATCTGGCGAAGATTAGAATGAACGTAGCAGAGCAGAATGCGTAAATAACGATTAATGGACTATTTTTCTCATTGTGTAGACTTGATTTCTGTCAATTAATTATTAACTTTGGGGGTGATTAACGGAATTAATTCTAAAAACTACATAAATGAAGAGAATAATAGTCCTGACTGTGTGTCTGCTTCTGGTGATGCAGGCTCCGGTGTCAGCCAAATCAAAGAAGATGATGTCTGACCGTGAGTATTGGAGCTCACTGGCCTGGAAAATGGCACAGCCTGTGTTGGAGAATATGGCCAGAGGCGAACTGCAGGCTAAGATGCAGACTGAGTTCAGCCCGTCTTTCGATAATCGCAACAGGAAAGTACTTTACATGGAGTGCTTCGGTCGTCTGATGGCGGGTATCGCTCCCTGGCTCTCGCTGCCCGATGACGGTACGGCAGAGGGTAAGCAGCGTGCACAACTCCGGGAGTGGGCACTGGCTTCCTATAAGAATGCCGTAGACCCTAAGAGCCCGGATTATCTCTGCTGGGGTATAGGCGGTCAGAACCTTGTGGATGCCGCCTATATCGCAGAGAGCTTTCTCAGAGCTTATGATGCTTTGTGGAAACCGCTTGACGAGACTACAAAGCAACGCTATTTTACAGAGTTTAAGAAGCTTCGTAAGATAGACCCGCCGTATACCAACTGGCTACTCTTCTCTTCGACCATTGAGAGTTTCATGGCAAAGGCAGGCGGTGGCTTCGATGAGTATCGTGTCAACTCCGCCTGCCGGAAAGTAGAAGAGTGGTACACGGGAGACGGATGGTATTCGGATGGACCTAACTTCGCTTTCGATTACTATAGTTCCTATGTCTTCCACCCGATGTATCTGGAGACGTTACAGGCTATGGTTGACGCGAAGGTCAACTCACGCCTCGACTATCAGAAATATTGGGACCGCGAATTGCTCCGTTGTCAGAAATATGCTATTGTGCTGGAGCGTTTCATCTCTCCGGAAGGCACCTTCCCTGTCTTCGGCCGCAGCATCCCTTATCGTATGGCAGCGATGCAGCCGTTGGCCTTGATGGCTTGGTATAAGAAGTTGCCAAAAGACTTAAGCAATGGACAGGTACGTGCTGCCTTGACGAAGTCGCTGCATCGGATGTTTGATACACAGAACAACTTCAATGAAGGGGGCTATCTGACGATTGGCTTCTGCGGTCATCAGCCCAATGTCGCTGACTGGTATACGAATAATGGATCCCTTTACATGACTTCCCTTGTCTTCATGCCTCTTGGCTTGCCCGCTACCGATGCGTTCTGGACAGATGTTCCGCAGCCTTGGACGCAGGTCAAGGCATGGAACGGTAAGCCATTTCCAAAAGACCACTGGTGGGGAGACACGACAAAGATCTCGGATAAGTGGTAATGCCTAAACTCAGTATTTAAAATATAATATTTAAAACAAAATACCATTGCAATGAAATCTATGTATATGATAAAACCTTTGGTTGTTGTCGCTTCTATGCTTCTTGCCTTGCCAGCTTTTTCTAATGGCTCAGCTCAGACTTCCGGGAAAGACAAGGTAGAAGAGACCATCAT
>CALJCU010000277.1 GCA_938023885.1 uncultured Prevotella sp.
TCGACTCCATCCGATATTACAAGCAGTTCCTCCGTGCAGGCTTCATGAGCATGGATGCACACACAGGACAGGTGAAAGCCTACGTCGGCGGCATCAACTTCGCTCATTTCCAGTACGACATGGTCATGGGCGGACGCCGTCAAGTCGGTTCGACCATCAAACCGTTCCTCTACTCCCTCGCCATGGAAAACGGGGCATCGCCGTGTGACAAGGTGGCGAACGTGCAGCGTACCTATATGGTCGCCGGTCGGCCCTGGACGCCACGTAACAGCAACCACCGTTGTTACGGACAGATGGTGACACTGAAATGGGGACTGGCACAGTCGAACAACTGGATCTCGGCTTATCTGATGTCGAAGCTCAACCCGCGGCAGTTCGTCGACATGCTGCATAAGTTCGGCATTAATAACCCCGACATCTATCCGTCCATGGCGCTGGCACTCGGTCCTTGCGAGGTGTCAGTGAGCGAGATGGTGAGCGCCTATACGACGTTCGCCAACAACGGTGTGCGCCTCGCCCCACTCTTTGTCACACGTATCGAAGACGCCGAAGGAAACACTGTGGCAACCTTCGAACCACGCATGCAGGAGGTCATCTCGTCCGAGAGTGCATATAAGATGATCGTGGAACTGAAAGCTGTCGTCGACGAGGGTACAGCCGGACGATTGCGCTACAAATACGACATGCCGGGTGAGATTGGCGGCAAGACCGGTACAACGAACAACAACTCTGATGCGTGGTTCATGGGCTTCACGCCTAAGCTCGTCAGTGGTGTGTGGGTAGGCGGTGAGGACCGTGACATCCACTTCGACTCAATGCAGATGGGACAAGGTGCCACGATGGCCCTGCCTATCTGGGCTTATTTCATGAAGAAGGTCTACCGCGACCCGACCTTGCCGTACAAGCCTAACGCGACCTTCAATGTGCCGCCCGACTATAACCCGTGCGCCGAGGATGACGACACGGGAGGTGCCAACGGCATAGATGAGGTATACGAATAGTGTGATCTGACAGTTGCGTGTGTGCCATGACGGACCACGACATCAAGCACTAAAACTTTTGGTTCTTTCGGTTTTCGGGTTGATTACGGGAACAACCTCGAAGAGGTTGGACAACCCCGAAAACCGGAAGACCTCCAAAAGAGATATAGAGCAGCAGCAAAAAAAGACGGAAAAATAGTTGGAAGCAATAGAGAAATACACTACCTTTGCAATGTAGGCTTAACAAAACGAGGCGAAGCCAAAATCCTATCTGAGAAATAGAATCATACCCATATTATTAACAATTTAATCAAAACATGCTTATGGTCCTAAACAAGAAAAGCCAGGCCCGAAGGTGGATACTCATTTGTCTGGCCGCCGTCGTGAGCCTCCTGCTCTACAAGTTTCTACCCTACGACGTGAATGCCAACAAAGGCTTGGCACTCCTCGTCTTCATGGCGTTGCTTTGGCTCACAGAGGCACTTCCCATCACCATTTCTGCCTTGTTGGTACCGATTTTAGGTGCGCTGTGCGCCTTTCCGGGCGAAGCCGTGCGCGACGAGGTGACCAACCAGTTGCTGCCCAACTGGGCTGACATCAAACCTATCTCGTTCGGTGCCGCACTGAAGAACTTTGCCAACCCTACTATCTTCCTCTTTTTCGGAGGTTTCGGTCTGGCTACTGCACTCAACGTGCAGAAGCTCGACCGAAAGATTGCCCATGGCATCATCAGCCTTTCGGGCAACAATTTCAAGCGTGGCATCTTCGGCATCCTGTTGGTATGCACAGTGCTGTCAATGTGGATCAGTAACACGGCCACGGCTACCATGATGCTGCCGCTCTCACTGGGGCTGCTGAACGAGTTGCCACAAGGACGCAACAATCACAACACAAAAGTGTTCGTCCTGCTCGCCGTGGCCTACTGCTGCTCCATCGGTGGCATCGGCACACTCGTCGGTTCGCCGCCTAACGCCATCGCGTCTACTGAACTAGGGTTCACCTTCTACGACTGGCTGAAGATTGGTCTGCCTGTAATGATCATCCTGCTGCCCGTGATGTTAGCCACGCTCTGGATTATCTTCCAGCCAAATCTCAACTTCGAGGTAAAGAAAGGCAACGAGTTTGAGGAGATACCCTGGACAAAGAAACGTATCATCACCATGGCTGTCTTTATCTTCACAGCG
>CALJCU010000278.1 GCA_938023885.1 uncultured Prevotella sp.
TTGTCTTTTCTTGTCAGTTCAGAAGCAAAGAGAAGAACGATAAAATAGCAAAGGAACGGAATGACAAACGGCAGCGACATAGCACCCGTAGAGTCGGCGATGAGGCTCATGAGCAGGAAGCCACAGCCGCCGATAGGAGTCATCATCAACAGTGAGGATGCGCTCTTCGTCAGATTGCCCAGTCCGCGCAGGGCGAGTGAGAAGATGGTGGGGAACATGATGGCCTCGAAGACATAGTTGCATACGAGGGCGATCATTGAGACCTTGCCGAGGTTGCAGAGCACCAATCCCATGCAGATAATACTGCCTGCAGCACAGTAGAGCAGCATGTGCTCGGCTCTGACGGTGCGCATGATCCAACTGCCTCCAAAACGGCCTAACATGAAGGAAGCCAGGGCAGCAGTGAGCACGACCGATGCCATATTGTCATCCATCCAGCCCTTGGCCGTGACGAAGTTGATGAAATAACTGTTGATGCTTATTTCCGCAATCTCATAAGCAAGAAGTGCAAAGAGGCCGAAGATGAACATCGTGTGGTGACGGAAGAGTTTGACGATACGTGTGCCGCGCTCCTCGTCCTCGCTCGTTTCTTTATGATTGATCTCCGGCAGTTTGACACGTGAGAAAACTACCGCGATGATGAGAACGACGATACCGAGAATGGCGTAGGGCACCACGACCTTCCCACTGGTATTAGGACCGGAGAAGAAGAACTGACCTACGATGAACGTGGCTGACAGTGAGCCGAGACCGTTGAACGACTGTGAAAAGTTAAGACGGCTTGTTGCGGTAGCGGGATTGCCGAGCTCCGTGACGTATGGGTTGGCGGAAGTCTCAAGGAATACTAATCCGCAGCCGATGATGAAGAGTGCACCGAGGTAGGCGTAGAATGTGCCGGCTTCAGCACCGGGGATGAAGAGCAGGGAACCGACCCCGAAGAGCGTCAGACCGAAGATGACACCCGTGCGGTAGCCGTGACGGTTGATGAACCAGCCCGCAGGGATAGCCATGATGAAATAGCCTAGGTACGTCGTCACCTGGATAAGCGCCGACTGCGACATGGAGATATTGAGTGCGTTCTGGAAATGCTTGTTCAGTACGTCGAGGATGGCACGTGCGAATCCCCAAAGGAAGAAAAGGGTGGTGACAAGGATAAACGGCAGTACATACTGCTTGTTCGTAAGGGTCGGTCTTTCCATTAGAATGTATTAATGATTATTTCTTGGCAAAATTACATAAAATTCTTGATAATAGATATGTCGCATTCTGGTTTCTTGCTACGCCCTGCGTTATCTTATAAGGATAGGTGACATCGGTACCCAGGGCAATCTCAAAGCACCAGTTGTGGAACTTCGGACTTTCCTGTTCCATCTTTGCCAGTTCAAGGTCGTGGGTTGCGATGACTCCGGAAACAGGCTTGTCGGTGATGGCACGGAGGAACATGCGAGATCCGTTGAGCTTGTCGAGGGAGTTGGTGCCTTTGAGAATTTCATCGAGGATAAGGAGAGTGGGTTGTTGGATGTAGTTGATCAGTTGCTGCAGCCTCAGCAGTTCCGCATTGAAATAGCTGATACCGTGACTAAGGTCATCTGATGTGCGCATGCTGCTGAAGAGCTTGAAGCGTGAGACGGTGAGGCTCTCGGCAAACACAGGCATGCCGTTCATGGCAAGAATATAGTTCACGCCGAGCGCGCGGAGGAATGTGCTCTTACCCGCCATGTTCGCTCCCGTGACGATGTAGAAGTTGCCGTCGCGGATAGTGAAGTCGTTGCGCACGGCTCCAGCGCCGAGGAAAGGATGCCATAAGCCTTTGGCCTCATAATAAATGGGTTCTTTGCTTTTCCCCTTATCTATAATCGTTACAGAGCCTGCCTCAGGATAGTCGTAGCGCATCTGTGCCATAGATACGAGCGTGTCGAGCTCCGAAACGGCTTCAATCCATTCAGTGAGGTTGACGGTTGCCA
>CALJCU010000279.1 GCA_938023885.1 uncultured Prevotella sp.
GGCAGCACTGCATACAGCTTGTCAAATGGAGGTCCTATCATAGTGCCTTCGGCCAATAACCTGTGTATTACGCCCGTTGCACCCCATAGTTTAAATATGCGTCCGGTTGTCGTTACTGACAATGTAGTGATAGAACTCGAGGTAGAGAGTCGTAATCATAACTATCTCGTTGCCGTTGACGGGCGCTCGGAGCGCATGCAAGAGGGAACAAAGATATTTGTTCATAAGGCTCCTCACAAAGTGAAAATTGTAAAACAGCGTGCCACTCGTTATTTTTCTACACTGCGAGATAAGCTGATGTGGGGTGCCGATCAACGGTAATGGTCAATTCGACAAAGTGTGAATAATAATGACTGACAAAAGGGAGTGATAGCGGATGAAGCTTAGAAATCTATTGAATGTTCCCCAATCGAAATATGATACCAAAACTATTTTAAAATGGTTATGGCAGGCCTGGAAGGGCAATCAGCTGCAGGCTGTACTTAATGCCAGTATAGGTTTTGGCTCGGTAGGCGTTTCTCTGGCACAGGTTTGGGCTGTTCAGCGCGCTATTGATGTAGCGTCGGGAGTGGTAAATGGCTCTATTTATTGGGCCGTTGCCTTAATGGGCCTGTTTATTATTTGCGATTACGCACTGAATATTGCAAGTGTCTGGTTGAGGAATATTTTAGGAATCAGGGCACAAAACCACATGCAGCAGTATATGCTTGACCGTATTTTGCGTTCGGAATGGCAGGGAAAGGAGATGCGTCATTCTGGCGACGTACTTAATCGGTTAGAGTTTGACGTGAATAACGTGGTCAGTTTCCTCACCGAAACAATCCCTAATACATTGTCGGTATTGGCTATGTTCATCGGTGCCTTTTGCTATTTGTTTTCAATGGACAGGGTATTGGCTTTGATAACTGTGGCTATTATTCCTGTTTTTGTTGCAGTAAGTAAAATTTATGTCAGCCAAATGCGACGGCTTACACGTGAGGTTCGTACGCAGGATTCGGAGGTGCAAAGTGTGCTTCAGGAAACTATCCAGAACCGGATGCTTATAAAAACCATGGAGGGTGAGGGGCCAATGGTTGACCGTTTGGAGCATACGCAAAGACAGTTACGCCATAAAGTGGTAAAGCGTACGGTTTTTTCGGTATTCAGCAATTTAATACTGAATCTTGGTTTTGCCTTGGGTTATCTCGTCGCTTTTCTATGGGCAGCAGTACGAATGGCTTCACACACGCTGACTTTTGGTGGTATGACGGCGTTTCTTCAGCTGGTAGCCCGTATACAAGGCCCAGCAAGGAACCTTACAAAATTGGTTCCTGCCTTTGTCTCTGTGTTTACAGCGGCCGAGCGTTTAATGGAATTGGAAGAGAATCCGTTGGAAGAAAGTGGAGCACCGGTGTATGTTTCGTTACCCTGTGGCGTGCGTTTTGAGCATTTAAGCTATGCTTATGATGCTGCCGACGGGTATGTAATCAAAGATCTTACTTTTGATTTTAAGCCAGGTTCATGTACGGCAGTACTTGGAGAAACGGGAGCAGGCAAGACAACTCTCGTGCGTTTAATGCTGGCTCTTTTGCGTCCGACACAGGGACATGTGTTTATTTATAACGATAAAGACAGTAAAATGCTAAGCCCCCGATTACGTTGTAATTTTGTTTATGTGCCACAGGGTAATACCCTTATGAGTGGTACAATACGTGACAATTTGCGCTTAGGGAAGCTCGATGCTACTGATGAGGATATGAAAGAGGCGCTGCACATGAGTTGTGCTGACTTCCTCTTCAGTGAGCACGAGGGCCTTGACACGATCTGTGGGGAACAAGGTACCGGCCTCTCCGAAGGTCAGGCACAGCGCATCGCCATTGCCCGTGCACTGCTTCGCAACCGTCCTGTGTTGTTGTTGGATGAGGCAACGTCAGCCCTTGACCCCGAGACAGAACGTTTGTTGCTCCAGAATATCCTGTCTGATAAGAAGTGGACGGTCATATTTATCACTCACCGCCTTGCGGTGACCGATTACTGCGATCAGACACTGAAGATAGAGAAGCTGTAGTTTTTCAGGTGCATCCTTTAAATCCGTTCAAGACAGATTGTCTGTGCCCTTGTCTTTGGCCCGAAGCTCATCCTTGCCAATGAGCCTGCCGGTAACCTCGATTCGAAGGCTGGTAACCTCGATTTGAAGGGCAGTCTGGAAGTCATGCGTCTGTTGACTACAGTTGTGCAAACGTTTGCACCACTTTATTAGCACTTTTTGCATGATATAAATCAAGTAGATGGTGTATTTTCTTTAATTTCGCACATAGAATAATAATGCTAAAGACTATGAACTTACGTTTCAATGTAGATTACCGTACGAGATTCGGTGAGGAAGTGGTGCTGAACCTTGTCAACGGTTCTTCAGAAGAAGCACAGGTCACCAAGTACCACATGATGACTCAGACTGGGAAACGGTGGAGCTGCGAGCTGAAGATGGACACGCCAGACGACACGCTGTCCTATTATTATGATATTGAGTGCCAGGGACATTCAATAAGACACGAGTGGACGACCATCATGCACACGCTGGAGCTGAGCGCTGTGAACGGTAGTGAGTATACCGTCTATGACCGGTGGCATGACATTCCGGAAGACTCCTATCTTTACAGCTCGGCTTTCACCGACTGTATTCGTTCCTGCAAGGTGAAGGTGCCGGCAAAGACAATGTTTGCCCGCACCATCCGTTTCATTGTGCGTGCACCGCAGCTTAGCCATTCCAGCCTTGTGCTCGTCGGTGAGGGTGACGTGCTCGGCAACTGGGATCTGGCTAAGGCACGGCCGATGACGCAGCACAACTACAACGAGTGGGTCATAGACCTCGATGCTGCGTGGTTCGCTGATGATGCCATCGAGTTCAAGTTCGGCGCCGTGAGCGAGAAGGACAAGAAGGATGTGCAGTGGGAAGACGGATTGAACCGAACGGTACAAATCCCCGCACTTGATCCCGGCAATGTCGTCGTCTACGACCTCAGTCAGACTTTCTTTGAGATTTACAATACGCTTGTTGCAGGCACGCTCGTTCCCGTCTTCTCCCTTCGCACGAAAGAGTCGTTCGGTGTAGGTGACTTCGGTGACCTGGAAAAGATGATCGACTTCATGTGTGAGACGGGACAGAAAGTACTGCAGGTGCTGCCTATTAACGACACTACGATCACACACACGTGGACCGACTCTTATCCATATTCCTGTATCAGTATTTTTGCCCTTCATCCGCAGTATGTCAACCTCCATCGGTTGCCGTTGCTTGACGATAAGCAGAAACGAGAGCATTATGAGAAACTGCGACGTGAGCTCAACGCCCTGCCGCAGATCGACTATGAGCGTGTGAACAACACCAAGGTGGCTTACCTCCGTGACCTCTATGCTCAGGTAGGGACCAAGGTTCTCGGTACGCATGCTTTCCGCGAGTTCTTTAAGGAGAACGGTGAGTGGCTCGTGCCTTACGCACAGTATTGCACGCTGAGAGACAAGTACGGCACGGCTGACTTCTCGCGGTGGGAAGACCACGGCCAGTGGGATGAGGCTGACCGCAGGAAACTCTCAGAGTCCCGTTCGAAAGAATATAAAGAGGTGGCATTCTGGTATTATGTACAGTTCGTACTGGATACCCAGATGAAAGCTATGCATGACTATGCCCGTCAGCATCATGTCATCCTCAAGGGAGATATTCCTATCGGCGTGAACCGTTATGGGTGTGACGTGTGGACGGAGCCCCGCTACTTCAACCTCAATGGTCAGGCCGGTGCGCCTCCTGACACTTTCTCTGCCAACGGACAGAACTGGGGCTTTCCCACCTACAACTGGGACGAGATGCTCAAGGACGGATGTAGGTGGTGGATCCGCCGTTTCAAGAACATGGCCCGCTATTTCGACGCTTACCGTATCGACCATGTGCTTGGTTTCTTCCGTATCTGGGAGATTCCTTCCAACGCCGTTCACGGACTGCTCGGACAGTTCTCGCCGGCACTCGGCATGACCGCTGACGAGATTCGCGGCTATGGTCTCAACTTCCAGGAGGAGCGTTTCACCGAGCCGTTCATCACTGACTGGGTGCTCGACCGCGTCTTCAAGGAACGTGCCGGTGAGGTGAAGGAGAGATATCTCGACCGCATCGACAGCGAGCGTTATAAGATGAAGCCTCAGTATGATACGCAAAAGAAGATTCAGAAACTCTTCGGGAACGTGACCGATCAGAACGAGCTTAACTTCCGCGACGGACTCTATTCACTCATCAGCGATGTGCTCTTCGTACGTGACCGCTCGGACAAGAATAAGTTCCACCCGCGTATCTCCGCTCAGTTCGACTTCATCTATGAGAGTCTCTACGATAATGACAAGGGTGCTTTCAACTGCCTGTATAACGACTATTTCTATCGTCGCAACAATCAGTTCTGGTATGGTGAGGCCATGAAGAAGCTGCCTGTACTTGTGCAGGCTACACGCATGCTCGCCTGTGCCGAGGACCTCGGTATGGTGCCCGACTGTGTGCCATGGGTCATGGACCGGTTGCGTATTCTCTCCCTTGAGATCCAGTCGATGCCGAAGGATCCGCACGTGCGCTTCGGTCATCTGTCGCGTAATCCTTACCGTTCCGTCTGCACATTCTCCACGCACGACATGGCGACGATGCGTCAGTGGTGGGATGAAGACTGGCCCCGTACACAAGAATACTATAACACGATGCTTTACCGTCAGGGTCCCGCACCTCATCCACTGCCAGGCTGGCTTGCCTGCGACATCATCTCGCGTCAGCTCACGTCTCCGTCGATGCTCTGTGTGCTGAGCATCCAGGACTGGCTCGCTATGGATGAGAAGCTGCGTCTTGCTGATGCCGACAAGGAACGCATCAACGTGCCGGCTATCGTGCCTTATTATTGGCGCTACCGCATGCATGTCAATATCGAAGATCTTATCAACAGCAAGAGTTTCGCACAGAACATCAGCGACCTCGTGCAGGAAAGCGGTAGATAATATTATAAATGTTGCATCATACAGAATATTGAGTTTATATGAAGATTATATCAGTAATGGCAGCCTTGCTTCTCCCATTGGCGGCAGGGGCACAGACCGTGAAGTCGCCAAACGGCAACGTCTGTGTGACCTTCTCTCTCACAGGCAACGGTGTGCCGACCTATGAGATGAGCTATAAAGGCAAGACCGTAGTGAAGCCGTCGCATCTCGGGCTGGAGCTTGCCAGGGACAGGCATGCGTCAAAAGGGATGCATGAGACCTCTCTTATGGATGGCTTCACGGAGACAGACAGCAAGACTTCGACCTTCGATGAGACCTGGACACCTGTATGGGGACAGTATGCCAAGATACGCGACAACTACAACGAGTTGGCTGTGAACCTCTCGCAGCCTGCCACAAAGCGTAAGATGACCATCCGTTTCCGTGTCTACAACATCGGTATGGGACTGCGTTACGAGTTCCCACAGCAGGACTCACTGGTCTACTTCGTCATCAAGGAAGAGCATACCCAGTTCGCCATGACGGGTGACCACACGGCATGGTGGCTGCCGGGCGACTATGACACGCAGGAGCAGGAGACACAAGAGTCGAAACTCTCTGAGATCCGTTCACGCTTTCATGATGCCGTCAATTGGGGTAACTCGTCTGTGGATGTCTTCTCACCTACAGGCGTGCAGACAGCTCTGCAGATGAAGACCAAAGATGGACTGTACATCAATATCCATGAGGCCGCATGTATCAACTATGCCACGATGCACCTCAACCTCGATGACAAGAACATGGTCCTCGAAAGCTGGCTTACACCTGATGCCACTGGCATGAAAGGTTATATGCAGACTCCGTACAACACACCGTGGCGCACCGTGGCTGTGAGTGATGATGCACGTGACATGCTCAGTGAGGCCAACAACCTCATCTATAATCTCAATGAGCCGTGTAAGATAGAGGATACATCCTGGATCCATCCCACGAAATATTGTGGAGTATGGTGGGAGATGATCGTAGGAAAAAACACATGGAGCTATACCAATGACTTCCCTTCTGTGCAGCTCGGTGTGACCGACTACAGCAAAGCTAAGCCCAATGGTACCCATGGAGCCAACAACGCGGAGGTTCGTAAGTATATCGACTTCGCTGCTGCTAATGGCCTCTCTGAGGTCCTTGTCGAAGGTTGGAACGTGGGCTGGGAGGACTGGTTCGGACACAGCAAAGACTATGTTTTCGATTTCCGGACACCTTATCCCGACTTCGATATCAGGGCGCTCAACGACTATGCCCACAGCAAAGGCGTGAAACTGATGATGCACCATGAGACCTCGTCGAGCGTCGTTAACTATGAGCGTCACCTTGAGGATGCTTACAACCTTATGAACAAATACGGCTACGATGCTGTAAAGAGCGGCTATGTCGGCGACATCATTCCCCGTGGCGACCATCATTTCTCTCAGGAGATGAACAACCATTATCTGCGTTGCATCACGGAGGCTGCCAAGCACCATATCATGGTCAACGCTCATGAGGCCACCCGTCCTACAGGCATCGCCCGTACGTGGCCCAACTGGGTGGGCAACGAGAGTGCACGCGGCACGGAGTATGAGGCTTTCGGCGGCAGTTATCCTAACCACACCGTTATCCTTCCCTTCACCCGTCTGCAGGGTGGTCCGATGGATTACACACCGGGTATTCTCGAGACACAGTTGAAGACCTGGAGCAACAACACTTCTTATGTCCATACGACGCTTGTCGGCCAGCTTGCTGTCTACCTCGTCATGTGGGGTCCGTTGCAGATGGCTGCCGACCTGCCTGAGAACTATGAGAAGTCTAAGGATGCTTTCCAGTTCATCAAGGACGTGGCAGTCGACTGGTCCGACAGTAAGTATCTGGAGGCTGAGCCTGCCCGTTACATCACGGTGGCCCGTAAGGCCAAAGGCAGTGACAACTGGTTCGTAGGTGGTAAATGCGATGAGCATGGACACCAGAGCACGGTGAAGTTCGACTTCCTCGACAAAGGACGTAAGTATCAGGCTACAATTTATGCCGATGCCAAGGATGCCTCCTACGACAAGAACCCGAAGGCTTACGTCATCACCAAGCGCA
>CALJCU010000280.1 GCA_938023885.1 uncultured Prevotella sp.
CTTCTAAGGCCGACTATCTCTATGTAGGATCAGAACTGCCTGAGAAACGTTCGAAAGGTCAGAAATATATCGTCGACTATCAGCTTTATACGGAAGCAGAGGATAAGCGTCAGCTCTATCCTATCTATCCTGTCACTGCTATGCCGTTTGTCAGCATGAACGATGCCAGGCTGAAGTTCCTTGTGCTGCAGTTCGGTACACCTTCGGAGGAGTATCTTGCTTGTCTGAAGTCGCATCCTGAGATTGTCGTGGTCTGTATGAGCAATCATCAGAACCGGCTCGGCTCACAGCGTGCGCTCGTCCACGAGATGATGATTGCAGGCGTGAAGAATCCCGTCGTCTTTGCCCAGATGTACCAACTGAGCGACAGGGAAGAGTTCCAGCTCGAGTCAGCTGCCGACATGGGTGCGCTGATGATGGACGGGCTCTGTGATGGCGTCTGGCTCATGAATGAGGGCAATGTCAGGGCTGCTGACATTGAGGATACTGCCTTTGGCATCTTGCAGGCTGGCCGTCTGCGTACCTCCAAGACTGAATATATCAGTTGTCCGGGCTGCGGCCGCACGCTCTATGACCTGCGCGACACTATCAAGCGTATCCATGAGGCAACGAAGGACATGAAAGGTCTGAAGATCGGTATCATGGGGTGCATCGTCAATGGTCCCGGCGAGATGGCTGATGCCGATTATGGCTATGTGGGTGCCGGACCCGACAAGATCTCCCTTTACAAAGGGAAGGAGTGCGTGGAGCACAACATCCCCGAAGGCGAGGCTGTGGAGCATCTGATCAAGCTCATCAGGGAAGACCGAAAGTCATAATATCAGGATGATTCAATGACAAAACTTGTCTATTATCTTCTCTATGCTGTCAGCACCCTGCCTTTCAGGGTGCTGTATGCGCTTTCTGACATGCTCATGCCGTTGCTCTATTATATAATAAGGTATAGGCGGGGCATCGTCAGGCATAACCTTACGTCGGCCTTTCCCGGGAAATCGGAGAAAGAGATCAGGAGCATCGAAAAGAAGTTCTATCATTGGTTCTGCGACTATTTTCTGGAGGCAATCAAGCTCCTCAGCATCAGTGACAAGGAACTGAACCGCCGGTTCCATGTCAAGAATCCGGAGGTGCATGAGGCGTGGTTCCTGAAAGGGCGGAACACGGCAGGGTTTCTCGGGCATTACTGCAACTGGGAGTGGCTCTCGCGGGTCGGCAAAGACATGAATCCCGAGCGCCGGTGTTGCCTCATCTATGATCCGTTGCACAGCAAAGTCATCGACTATGCCTTTCTCCGGCTGCGTTCTTATCCGCCGACAGGCGTTCCCACACCGAAGAAAGACATTCTCCGGCAGCTCATCACGTGGCGGCGCGAGGGGCGCATGAGTCTCTCGGGATATATCGCTGACCAGGCGCCGAAGTGGGAGAACATCCATCTGTGGCTGCCGTTCCTCAACCATCCCGAGACCCCGGTCTTCACGGGAGCAGAGCGTATCTCGCGAAAGATGAACGATGTCGTTTATTATGTGAAGATGACGCGTCCGCGCCGCGGCTATTACGATGTAGAATACATACCCATCACCGACGACCCCGCCACCGGCGTGCGCGGAGCCGACTTCCTGTACACCGACGTGTGGGTCTCCATGGGCGAGCCCAAAGAGGTCTGGGACTCCCGCATCGCCCTGCTGCGCCCCTACCAGGTCAACGCCTCCCTGGTGAAAGCCACCGCCAACCCCGACGTGAAGTTCCTCCACTGCCTGCCGGCCTTC
>CALJCU010000281.1 GCA_938023885.1 uncultured Prevotella sp.
GCTGAAGGCGTGCGCATCAGTAAGATACGTGGCCTTGAGGCGGACATCGCCTTGAGTCTTGCTGCCCTGGGTATTCGTATCATTGCGCCTATTCCTGGCAAAGGAACGATAGGTATTGAGGTACCGAACAAGAAGCCGCAGATTGTCTCCATGGAGAGTGTTCTGAATACGAAAAAGTTCCAGACCACGAAGATGGCACTTCCGATGGCGCTTGGTAAGACGATCACGAACGAGGTGTTCATGGTAGATCTCGCCAAGCTTCCCCACCTGTTGGTGGCAGGTGCTACGGGGCAGGGTAAGTCTGTTGGACTCAATGCCATTATCACATCTTTATTATATAAGATGCATCCCAACGAACTGAAGTTCGTGCTCGTAGACCCGAAGAAGGTGGAGTTCAGTATCTATAATAAGATCGCCCCTCATTACATGGCATGTCTCCCGGAAAATGAGAATGAGCCTATCATCACGGATGTACAGAAAGTGGTACGAACACTCAACTCACTGTGTAAACTTATGGACCACCGCTACGACCTGCTGAAGATGGCCAATGTGAAGAAGATTGATGAGTACAACGATAAGTTCATTCATCATAAGCTCCGTCTTACGGATGGGCATGAATACATGCCTTATATCGTGGTGGTCATTGATGAGTTTGGCGACCTTATAATGACCGCGGGTAAGGAGATAGAGCTTCCTATCGCCCGTATTGCCCAGTTGGCCCGTGCCGTGGGTATCCACATGATCATCGCTACACAGCGTCCTACAACGAAGATCATCACGGGTAATATCAAGGCTAACTTCCCTGGGCGCATGGCGTTCCGTGTGGCTTCTCAGATCGACTCGCGTACGATTCTTGACCGTACCGGTGCCGAACAGCTTGTGGGTCGTGGTGACATGCTTTTCTTAGGAGGCGGTGAGCCCGTGCGTGTCCAGTGTGCGTTCATTGATACACCAGAGATTGAAGCCGTCAATGAGTTTGTTGCAGCTCAGCCAGGCCCTGTCTCCCCCTTGGAACTTCCGGAGCCCGATGATCCCAATGAGGGAGGCTTCAGTGGTAGTGTCGAGGGCGATGCCAAGAACCTTGATCCTTACTTCGACGAAGCTGCTCATGCTATTGTCATCTCTCAGCAAGGCTCTACAAGCATGATTCAGCGCCGCTTTTCCATCGGTTATAACCGTGCGGGAAGACTCATGGATCAACTTGAGAAAGCCGGTATCGTAGGACCCGCACAAGGCTCAAAGCCCCGTGATGTAATGATTCAGGATGAAAACAGTCTTAATGCGCAGTTAGCCAGGATTCATGGTGTATAACAATATAGGATAATTAGATAGAGACTTTTATGAAAAAGACTTTGTTATTGGACATGCTGCTGTTGTTCTGTATGGGTGCCTTTGCCCAGAACAGTCAGCAGGCAATGAAAGTATTGAACAAGACCGCTGCAGTTGTAGGCCGCAAAGATGGTGCACAAGCAGACTTCACAGTTTCCGGGAAAAAGACGAGTACACAGACAGGAACAATCGCTATTAAAGGCAACATGTTCCAGGCACGTACGAAGAAAGCCATCATCTGGTACAATGGTAAGACGCAGTGGAGCTACCTCAGGATGACGAATGAGGTGAACATCTCTACACCGAACGAGGCTAAGCGCATGAGCATGAACCCTTATACGTTCATTTCCATGTATAAGAATGGCTATGATCTCTCTATGACAACGAAAGGCGGCAACTATGTCGTACACATGGTTGCCCAGAACAAAAAACGCAGTGTCCCCGAGGCTTATATCACGATCAGCAAAGGCTCTTATAAGCCTTCTGCAGTGCGCATGCGCCAAGGTAACGACTGGACAACAATCTACGTGGATAATTTCGTAGCTAAGAATCAGCCTGACGGTAAGTTTACATTCAACGCCAAGGACTTCCCGAAGGCGGATGTGATTGATCTTAGGTAATAGAAGATGTCGCTCCTAATATGCCCGCCACCTCATTTCAGCGGGTTCCACCCCTGAGCCACGATATCAAACTCTTTTCCGTCACCGCGAGCGATAAGACGGCAGCCTAATTCTTCTTTCGTAATATAACCTATCTGCCTGATACCTTTGCTTTCGAGCGCATCGAGCTTGCCATGGTCGCCAATCGGACAGGTGAAAAGCAGTTCGTAATCCTCACCACCATTCATTGCGCAGGTTGTGACGTTCATATTGAACTCTTCAGCAGTGACTGCTGTCTGATAATCGATTGGAATGTTCTTCTCATAGATACGGCAACCGCAATGACTCTGGTGACAAATATGCAGCAACTCCGAGGAGAGACCATCAGAGATATCCATCATTGATGTCGGATGGATGTCGTTCTCGCGCAGCAACTCAATAATGTCACCACGTGCCTCCGGTCTCAACTGTCTCTGCAAGAGATATTCACATCCGGCGAAGTCCGGCTGGAAGTCGATAATGTTCATGCCTTCCTGCTGCAGGTGTCTGACGAGTGCATCGTTGCCTTCCTTCTGTGCCTTCCTTATCTTTGCGTTCAACTCGTCTATCTGTTTGTAATAGACGGCCTTCTCACGCTCTAAGAGTTGAAGTCCCATGTAAGCTGCTCCTAAATCACCTGTGACACACACGAGGTCAGTCTCATTGGCTCCATTGCGATAGACGATGTCTTCCTTTGCGGCCTCACCGATACAAGTGATACTGATAGCGAGACCTGTCAGCGATGAGCAGGTGTCGCCGCCGACGATATCCACATTCCACTTGTCACAAGCCTCATGCAAGCCGGCATAGAAGTCATCAAGGTCCTCCACCTTGAAGCGCTTGCCCAAGGCAATGCTGACGAGCAACTGCCTTGGCGTACCGTTCATTGCGAAGATGTCGCTGAGGTTGACCATCGCACTCTTATAGCCAAGCTGTGCCATGCTGTTATACGTGAGGTCGAAGTGTATGCCCTCCATGAGCATGTCTGTCGTGACAAGCACCTCCTTGTCAGGATAAGAGAGAACGGTGCCGTCATCCCCCACCCCTTTCAAGGTCGATGCATTCTTCGGTTGAATATCTTTTGTGAGACGGCGTATTAGGCCGAACTCACCCAATTCCTTTATCTCCATGTAATTATTTATTTTGTTATTCGCAACGGCGAATCATCTCTCGGAAGATCTCTGCCATGTGAGGCTGTGAGGCGTTAGCTGCGTCCTGAACTTCCTCATGGCTCACCTCCACAGGCTTGTCGAATCCGCCGAGATCTGTGATGACACTGATGCCGAAGACCTTCATGCCGCAGTGGCGGGCAACGATAACCTCCGGTACGGTGCTCATGCCCACAGCACTGCCACCTAAGAGGTGATACATGTGGTATTCAGAAGGAGTCTCGAACGTCGGGCCCTGGACACCAACATAGACTCCGTGAACGACCCTGATGCCCTTCTCCCTGGCTATTTCATCAGCGAGGTTGCGCAGACTCTTGTCGTAGGCCTCATGCATATCTGGGAAACGTGAGCCTGTAGGGAAGTTCTTGCCGTGCAGTGGATGTTCGGGAAAGAGGTTGATATGGTCGTCGATAATCATGAGGTCACCAATCTTAAAAGACGGATCCATGCCACCCGACGCATTGCTCACGAAAAGGGTCTTGAT
>CALJCU010000282.1 GCA_938023885.1 uncultured Prevotella sp.
CACGAAGGTGCTCGCCGACTGGTTCTCGACCTTCGAGGTACTGCCTGGCGTGAAAGTCAACGGCAAGCAGACGTTAGGTGAGAACATCGGTGACAACGGTGGTCTGAACATCGCCTTCCGTGCACTGCAGAACTCCCTGAAGAAGAACCCTCTGGCTGTGAAGGACGGATTCACACCCGAACAGCGTTTCTTCCTCGCCTGGGGCCGCATGTGGGCTTCGAACATGACAGATGAGCTCATCAAATATCTCCTCACGGTGGATGTCCACTCTCCTAACTACGCACGCGTCAATGGTGCCTTGCCAATGATCGATGCCTGGTACACCGCCTTCAACGTGAAGAAGGGCGACAAGATGTTTGTACCGAAAAACAAACGCGCTCACATCTGGTAACGATCTACGAACGACATAAAGAACACCGTTCACGAACGACACAAAGAACACGAAAATAGCACGGTCAAATGCTGATGACGAATCATGCATTGACCGTGCTTTCTGTTTTGACCGTACTTCCTGTTTAAAGATTGGATATCTGCTCCTCGCTAAGGCCTGTATATTTAGCGATTAAGGCAGTGGGCATACCATCGGCCTTCATGGTTTTAGCTGAGGCAATGGCATTCTCTAGAGCACCTTCTGCTTTTCCTTTATCTACAGCTCCTTGCATGACGACGAGGGTGTCGCGATAATGTCGGAGGGCAGAGTCGTATTTCTCGCGCTCATCTTTCGTCATATTGCTCACCTCGCCTATCTCAGCCAACCGGCGAAAAACGGAATTCTTTGCTGCCCATGGCATTCTATCTAATGTCTCCATATTCTTTAATACATAAATCCAACGTTCAAAATCATTGACACATTCCTCTGCCTCTTTTTGGAAACAAGGTAGTTGTAGAAAAATAAATCGCTCCTTGTCAGAAAAGACTTTTCCTGATTGCCGCTCAACTAACTCCACATCCGTACGGAAGCGTTCATACAACTCATCCATAAAGAAATTGATGAACGCAATCATATAGACGGCATTGATGCGATACCCCCAACTGGCACCTTTCTCACCTTGTCTTGATATTGCCTGAGAGGCATAATAAAGGCAACGGTCAGCAAAATGAGGATGTTCTCGATTCTGCATCTCTACGATGATCCTTTCTCCCTTGTCAGTCTCACAATAGACATCGTAGATTAGCGAGCGGTCATCTTTATAAGCAGCTGGCTGTTCCTTATCCAGGAAGGTCAGATCCGTTATAACCTTCTCACCTTTCAATAGGTTATTAAGGAAATCAATGAGAAGAGGTTTGGAAACCTCCTGCCCGAAAATGCGCTTAAAACCTATATCCGTAAATGGATTGATGAATCTACCCATAGCATCCTTTTAAAGTGACACAAAGCTTTCTAGGCAAATTTACGAAGAATATCGGATACTGCAAAGGATTAAAGCATTATTTTTCATCCAACAAACACCTTTCTAATCATCTTTCTAATCATCAAGTTCTTATTTTTGAAATACCTTCCAGAAAGTCATATCTGCTCGTGGATCGAGCCATTTTCCCATAGTCGTAGCTTTTTTGCAAAGTTAATAGTTTTTTCGTTATGTGCAAATGATTGCAATCATTTTATTTGGAATCCAATGTAAATGAGGGTGCATCAACATACTCCTCAAGGTTTAACCCCCATAGCCCCGGTCATCTCTTCGGGAAGTAACCCTATGGCTTTAAGGGGGACCTCAACCAAGCCGTATGTTGCAACGATAAGGATCTGTACCATAAAGTCAGCGTCCGTTTGATTGTGACTCGTATAAGTCAGAGTGCCGGCACCCACGATCCTGGCACCGACGAATACCTTTGTGAGAATGTTCTGGAACAGTATTAACACAATCCTCCTCGTCGCCCATAGTTAATGCCTGGCAGACACCTCTCCCTCAATATGAAGTGTGGTGTAACCGGTACTGTCTGCTCCATTGCTGTACACAGCTATAAAATGAGAGAAACGACCAGTGCCGTTATTAGCAAGATAAGTGACACGAATTATTCCTCCTTCACCTGCGTCAACCGGTTCTTTATCATAGTCAACTTGGGTGCAGGAACATCCTGTCTCCGTTTTTTGAATCACGAGGGGTGTTGCTCCGACATTATGAAATACAAAGTCATATTCCTGTGGATGTCCTTGTCCCACATTGTTGAAATTGTATTCAACCGTCTCAAAGTCTATCTTAGCCTTGGAAGCTGTCACTGCCATCTTATTCTCTTTCCTGCAACCTGTCAATAACATGAGCGAGAGAAGCACAAAGAAGACTCGTTTCATTTCGTTTGGATGTAATTCTTATAAAACAGTCCGCAGTCAACAAACTGATCTACCAAAGCCAACCATTAGCGGATCCGCAGTTGAACGACGGACTGTCTCTTATTTCTTGTCTATCTGCGAGCTGAATGTCGCCTGGTCCTCTCCCGCAAGTGTCAGATACCATTTGCCTTCAATGCGTACAGGACGAATCATAAATCCCATGCAATTCGGGTTGCTTGGAGTAGACGGCTTGTTGGAGAAATAAACATTGTATTTCACTTCCGAATCGTTTTCACGGAAAAATCTAATTGACTCAATCTCTGCGTGAAATCCGGCAAAACGAGAAAGAACCGCACGCTGTGTCTTCTCTTCCTCCGGAGTAAGCCGGCGTACCTTATTGCTCTTAAGGTCATAAGCATAAAGCATAGACAGAGCCTTGTCAACCTCTTTATGATTCAGTGCATTGAGGTAATAGTCCACTTGCTGACGCACCTCATCACTATCCTTATTAGCAAGGATCATCTGTGGCTGCTGGATATAATTATTCTCAAGTCCTTTAACGTCTTTCTTGTCCTTTTTACAGGAAGTAAGTGTAAACACACACACAAGAAGCAGAAAAAATAAATTTCGAGAGTTCATTTCTATTATCCTTTAAGTGAAAAGAGGGGTGCCAACATGTTGACACCCCTCTTAAATATAATCAGTTCAAGTAAGGGAATTGGGTTCCCTCTTTACTTAGCGCCTCTTTGCTGTGCCCTGACCCTCGGTCTTGGTGACAGTCACAACGCTGTAGAGCATCTGCGGAGTCTTACCGAAGACATAAGTCATCTTTACAGGAACATACAAGTGGAAGGTGCCTGTAACAGCACTGCTGTTCTTGTACTTCAGCTCTGTATCAGAAGCACCCTTCTCGATGAGCAAGCCAGGAATTTGGCTTGTCTTATACAGCTTCTCAATATCAGCTGCACTTGTAAGGACATTACGGTTGTTCACACCATTGGCAGCATCAGTGTAGATGGCTGTTGCGTCTGTAGCAAGCAGGATGCCATAGTAAGCAAAGTCGAACTTCTTGCCCTCATTAGCACCCTTGTTACCATTCTTAGGATCACCTACGTAGTCACGCCAGTCATTCACTGTTACAAGACTTGCAACATCGATATTCTGCCACTCGTTAGGAGCATCCTTAACCTCAGCGGGCTTCGGCTGTGTTAAGTCAAGCGGGCGTACAAAGCGAACATTGAACCATGTCTTGCCGTTCAGAGGAACGGTATAGCAAGTTCCGTCGATAGCCAGGCCGACATAAGCTGTGAAGGTCTCACGCTCACCAAGCTCTTTGTGGCCCCTGTAGTTCAAGATGTCATCAGCGTCAGCGCTCTCAACAAACTTGATGTTGCCGGCCTGATCAAGTGTAACGATATCTTTATTATTTACGGCATCGTTACCCTTCTTTACGATCTGGATGCTATTGCCATTTGCAGCAACCTTCAGTGTGTAAGTTGTGCCAGTGTAACCCTGCACCGTCCAAGTTCCGTCCTCAGCTGCATTGAATGTAGCGTTGCCTGTTGTTATAGAAGGAGTGATGAACTTGAACACGAGCTTGTTGGTAGCAGAAGCCTTAAGGGCAGAGAAGTGTTCCTCATCGTTAAGCTTGTAGCTCAGCGTGTTGTCCAAGAAGTAGTTGTGGAGATCACGAGTAAACTCTGCAGTAGTCAGCTCGTTGTCAGCCTTTGTGGGAACAGGCACGTTGATACGAACCTCGTCAGCATCGCCGTCAGCCTTTGCATTGTCCTTCTTGTTCAGGTTGTACCACTGAGCAAGCACCTTGCTTCCAGCCAGGCTTGCAGTAGCATAGTGGAGCTGGTTAGCCTTGATGGTCAGAGGAACATATACGCCCTCGCTCTCATCAGGAGCGCCCTTCAACTTGAAGTGTACATAGATGGTCACACCTGTGGCAGCCTTATCCTTCAGAGCATGGAGCTGCTCAGCAGTGAGCTTCCAGCTGAGAATGTTGGTGGTAGGATCGTTAGGATCTTTCTTCTCGCTCACAGTACCAATCTTGGTTGCAAGTGCAGTATAAGCGCCGTTCTTGATCTCGAACTGCTTAGCGTCAGCAATGTTATCGTCAAGCTCATAAGTAGCCTCGAAGGTCTCCTTAGAGATGTCGAGCTTCTGATAAACAAGAGCCTCGATCTGAGACCATGTTGTTTTCAGTTCAGCATCGTTGCAGTTATCATAGATATCACCGGTGAATGTCATAGGATCAGTTGTGATCTGAGAGATAGCCTGCTTCGGAGTCGTGATCTTGATCTTGATGTAGCCCCATGCATAAACCTTCTTGCCTGTCGCATCAACAACCTTGACAGCCACGATAGGCTCACGGCCTACAGAAGACTTATTGGCAACAGTGTTCTCAATGGTCTTGCCCTCAGAGGTGACATTGCGCGGATAAGCGATAGTCTGTCCGTCCTTGTTCACGGTCAGCTGGATGTGAGCAGTCTCACTTGTCTTGTTGTTGCCCTGTGTGTAGTTAACGGGAGCATAGACAATCTTCAGGCCCAGAGCTTTCAGCTCAGCAGCAGAGAGTGTGCGCTCAGCATTATCGTCTGTCACATGAACCTCTGTCAGAGAGTCAAGGTTCAGATGGCTGTTGTAAGCAACATGGTGTGTGATCTTCCTGTTGGCAGGAGTCATCTCATTCCAAACGGTGTAGAGATGCTTCAGGCCTTCAACATTCTCAGCGCAGGCTGCGCCCTCAACGACAGCATTAACGGAGCCATTGTCAGCAACAACCATACCATTGAACTTCTTAGCTACAACAGTAGCGTAGTCGGAAGTAATAGTAGTATCGCCACGAGAAACCTGAAGAGCTGCTACAGGAAGCTTGTCTGCCGGAAGCTTGTTGATCTTAGCCCAGTCAGCCTTGAAAGGCACTGTCAGCACACCATCCTTATAGTTCTCTTTCAGCACCTCGGCAGTAAGCTGTGTGCTCACAGGAGCGACATAGTTCTCACCTGCGCGTGTCAGAACAGTCGAAGCCAAAGAGTAGAAGTCTACCTTTGAGCCAAGCAGGTCTACGGTTGTCGGGCTCACGTTGTAGCGTGCTACACCGTCACCGAAAAGCAGATCGGTTGCAGCACCCTTAGCCGTAAACTCCTTATTGTCGGAAGTCTCACTGTAGGCACCCTCATAAGCAGGAACCAAAGCAGCCTCGATACCTTCGGTGAAATAGTCAGGGATAAAGGTCAGTGAAGCGAGTGAATGCTTCAGGAAGACTGTCAGCACATTGATCTGTGTGCTGAATGCATCCACCTTATCGCTCAGTTTCTTCATGTTTCCTTTCAGTTCAGAAAGAGTGCCGCTTTCACCGCTGAGGGCCTTAATGTCTGACTGGAGCTGTGTGATCTGTTCTTTCAGTTTCTCAACCTCAGAAGCATCAGCCTTTGTAGCCAAACCATCAGTCAGAGCTTTCTTCAGATCCTCAAGAGCCTTTTGCTGCAACTTGATGTTAGCGTCAGCAGCCTTCTGAGCGTCCTTGAGATCATCGAGGCTTGTACCTAAGGTGTTGAGCTTGCTGTCGATACCGTCGATGGCGGTCTTGAGCTCCTTCCCCTTGGCGTCA
>CALJCU010000283.1 GCA_938023885.1 uncultured Prevotella sp.
GATACCGTAATGAGCCATCATCAAGTCGAAGACATGGGCACAGACGATATCTCCGTCCTTGCCATGAACGACACGGACAGGAACCTTGTGCTTTATGATATCCGGATGATCCGTCGCTGCAAAGTGCGGATTCTTATAGTCGGCTCCACCGAAATAAGGGAAGAGGACGGTCACGGGGGAGTTAGATGAATTAGGAGTTAGGAGATAGGAGTTAGGAGTTGCATCACTGTCCTCCATCGCTGAGAGGCAAGGAGTGAAAGGCTTGCCCGTTCGCACATCCTCACATTTCAAATTCCACTTACCTTCATCATTCCACCGGCTTCCGATACTGCCATTCGGCAAGACGAGCTCACCCGAGGCACTATCGACAGCCACCGGATACCACTCCGCCTTCTTCTCAATACCCATGTTGTCAGGCATATCCTCAGCACGAAGTATCATATCCATCACATATCGGCCATCACCTACTGGACGAAGTTTGACAAGGTAAGGAAGGTCGGTGAAATGACGGACATAGTGGTCAAAATAATCAACCTTCTTATCCTGATAAAACTCCTTCAGAATGACATGGCCCATCGCCATGCCGAGAGCGGAGTCGGTTCCTTGCTTCGGAGCCATCCACAAGTCAGCAAACTTGCTCGCATCACTGTAGTCGGGAGAGATGACGGCTACCTGAGTGCCTTTATATCTCACCTGTGTATAGAAGGGTGAGTCGGGAGTACGCGTCACAGGAACGTTAGAGCCCCAGAGCATGAGGAAAGATGAGTTGTACCAGTCGGCACTCTCAGGCACATCGGTCTGCTCGCCCCACACCTGTGGAGAAGCGGGAGGAAGGTCGCAGTAGAAATCATAGAAACTGAGCATCACACCACCGAGCATACTGAGATAACGTGCACCGGAAGCATAGCTGAGCATAGAGAAAGCGGGGATAGGCGTGAAGCCGACGAGACGGTCCGGACCATAACGCTTGATAGTCCAGATATTGGCAGCAGCCATAATCTCCAAGGCCGTATCCCAGTCGAGGCGCACAAAGCCACCAAGGCCACGCACGTCTTTATACTGCTTCATCTTTGTCTTGTCGGAGGCGATAGAGCCCCAGGCTTCCACAGGGTCTTTGTATTCTTTCTTCGCCGCATCCCAAAGGTCGAGGAGCTCCCTGCGGATCATCGGATGCTTCACCCGCCCACTGTTGTAGAGATACCACGAATAGCTCGCACCACGCGGGCAACCGCGCGGCTCATGGTTAGGCAGTCCCGGACGCGTGCGGGGATAGTCCGTCTGCTGCATCTCCCAAGTCACGATACCTTTCTTGACGAAGATACGCCATGAACAGCTGCCGGTACAGTTCACGCCATGCGTGGATCTCACCTCTTTATCATGTTGCCAACGCGTGCGGTAGAAATCCTCCCACTCCTCGTTGGTGACATTCTTGCGGTTGATGAAGTATTTAAAGTTTGACCAAGGCTTCCGGCCTAACCAAGCCTTCCCTAAAGGGAAGGATGTTGATGTGTCTGCTAAACGATTCTTACTAGTTTCGTCTTTGCTTTGATCTTTGCTTTGATCTTTGCCTTGATCTTTATTTTTTTGCGTCATCTTCTTAATGTTTATCAATGTATTCAACATCCTTCCCTTTAGGGAAGGCTTGGTTAGGCCGCCTGTTCATGCTTAGTATTATTATGTTGATGACAGCCAGTCCGGTGAAGATCAGGAACCCGAGTCCATAGCCATGCTCGGGAGAGAGGACGACGACATGCCCCATCAAAGGTGGAATCACAAAGCCACCGAAAGCACCTAAGCCGCCTACCCATCCGTTGGCACCGCCGACACCCTTGCTGACATAGACGGGCACGAGCTTCATCGTGGCGGCATTGTTGTAGCCGAATGCCACGGCGATAAGGAGACTGACGATAAAAAGTCCTACCGTACCTAAGGGTAACGTCATGAGAACTCCTGTTACAGCTAAGAGAATAAGTGCTCCCATCGATACTTTCTCACCACCAATCTTATCGGAGAGCTTGCCTCCCGGCACACGGAGCAGAGCGGCAAGAATGGAGAATACAGCTGTCAGTGCGCCCGCCGTCATCGGGTCGAGGCCCATTGCCTTCTTCCAGAAAGTGGGGAACCATGCCGTCAATGCCATGAAGCCACCGAAGGTCGTGAAATAGGTCAGGACAAGCATCCACGTCTGCGGCACCTTTGCAGAGACCTTCAGGCTCTCCACGGCATTACCTGTGGGAAAGAGCTCCTGACCGCATTTCTCTGCTTCCGCATACGCCTCTCCTTTACTCTTCCCTGCCTTCAAAAACTGGAAATAAGGAGGATTGCACGAGAGGATGGCATAAAGTACGAGACCTAAGATCATCACGCCTGTCAGCACATGATAGGCTGTGTTGAACCCGAAATTCTTCAACAGCAACGGGAGGGTGAAAGCAAGAATTCCGGCTGAGGTCGTACCGAGGCCGCCATAAACACCGGAGGCGAAGCCTTGCCGCTGCTTACTATACCAATAGCTCGACTGGGAGACGCCGACGGAGAAGGTGGCAATGCCAAAGCCTGAGAGGCAGCCAAGAAGGAGAACAACGGGAAACATGCCGCTTAGACTGCCAGGCTGCATGACATCTGTCGTATCAAAGAGGATACAGAGTCCCGCCAGACCGATGCACGCCATGACGAGGAGGAAAATAAAACCTTTTCTTCCGCCATTGGCATCTACACCGGCGCCGAAGGGAATACGAAGGAGAGAGCCTGTCAGCGAAGGGATAGCGACAAGAAGTCCCA
Organism: uncultured Prevotella sp.; assembly: GCA_938023885.1. Lineage (GTDB taxonomy): Bacteria > Bacteroidota > Bacteroidia > Bacteroidales > Bacteroidaceae > Prevotella. The sequence continues at coordinate 2,779 of CALJCU010000283.1, forward strand.
CCTCTGTCGGACTGAGGTTCATGGCGGCGGCAAGCGTACTGCTTGTCGGACCGAA
>CALJCU010000284.1 GCA_938023885.1 uncultured Prevotella sp.
CAACAATATTTAAGTTGCCAAGAACAGTAATCCAATATAATGTACTCATAATCAAATTTTATTTAGTTGTTATCTTCTTTCCCCTCGCCGCCCGGCCGTTTCCCACGCATCCAGGCGAAGAGGCTGATCGCCCGCACCTCGCCCGTCTCTGTAGTGTAGTCCCACCAGTCGAGGATCTGGGCACGCACGGCAAGCAGCGAGCCATACTTGGCCACCCATTCCGTGAGATTGAGGCAGACGAACCGCATCTCTTCCATCGTGAAGCTCATGTCCGAGAATATCGCCGTCTCGCCCGGAACGGGGCCGACCCAGTATTGGAACGTGTCATCAACGATGCTCGCGAAGTCGGTCATCAGCGCACGAGCACCCTCCATATATTTCTCGTTGTGGCCGTCATATTTCTCTTCAAGATCGAGAGCCTCCAACTTGTCTTTTATATTGCTTTCCATGATTTCAAAATTTAATCGTAAAACCGGCGGGCTTCACAGCAGGCCGGGAATAATAAATATGAAATAAAAAAATCATTAAAAATCGATCCCGGCGGGCCTCACGGATGACCGGGCTTATGAAGAAAAAATTTAAAGTAGTCCCTACTGGGACAAGAGTGTAATACAATAAGGATAATTTTCTATTTGTCCAACTCTCCGAGATAGTCGGTGTTCCCCACCATATGCCCTTTGTGCCAGGCCTGGGCTGAATCCACTTTCATCTGCAAAGAGTCACGCTGCCATTCGCAAGTGGTGAGTTTTACCTTCATGTCAGCAAACACCACGAACGTCAGCAGGCCCATCGTGGCAATGGTAGCCAGCAGCGTGCGCACAGGCCAACGCCGGGCGCAGCCATTCAACCAGCGGGCAAATCCGCAAAACAGGTTAACAACTATGAGCAGCACCGACCATGGAATGCGTGCCAGGCCTTTCACGATCATCAATCCGGTATGCTGCAAATAGTGCAGCAATTCCGCCTTACTATACATCATCTTCATTGCGCATTCCCTCCATGGCTATGTTGAGCGTGTTCTGGAGCACATCCTGCTCCTTGCCGCCCTGCTTGGTATTCTCGGTCACCTTGCTCGGCGTGGTGTTGTAGTTCAGTCCCAGGCTCTCCAGCTGCAAGAGCAGCGTGCGCTGCAGCTTGTCGTAGTAGGGCACCAACGGGTTGACCACCGTCTTGGTCTGACCCATCGAGCCCGTCTCCACGCTCGTCAGGTCCCCGGCCTCCTCCAGTGCCTCGCCAAAGCGGTCGAGCAGTACCATCGAGTTGGCCGTCATCATTATTTGTGGCAAAAGCCAGGGCTCGCATTCCTTACCCGTGCGGGCTTTCACCATGTCCTTGAGCTTGCGCTCATACTGTTTTTGCGTTGTCTTTTTCATGTCGTTTTGTGTTAAGTTATCTTTAATGTCTGGAGGTGGCGGCGGTAATTCCGGCACCATCCGCTCCAGCAGCATTGTTACAGGCCCGTCCTTGATGTCCAACCATGCACATACAAGGAGAATGCCGGTACCCAGCAGGATGCCAAGAATCGCTAACATGGTGAGATGCTCCATTTGCCGTCTTCCTCTTCAATCCACCATCCAGGCTCAGCGTAGACATACTGCCGGGTGGCCAGCTTCACACGCACGCGGAAACTCCCGTCGTCCGTCTTCGTGATACCCTTCACGCATGGCAGGGCAAAGAGCTCATTCAGATTCTTGCCCCAAATCTTGATTCGCTGATTCATAGACTGTACCTCCTATTTTTTTAAGATTTCTTTTGTCCGCCCCCACTCGCTGCCGTACTTCTTGATGCAGGCCTTACGCTTGGCTTCTATAGACCGGCGGATGCGCTCCCCGATGACCTGACCGCCATAACGCTCGACAAGGCCAACGACCCACGTAGCGTTCAGATAATAGTCGTGTGCCAGCTCGTGCTGGTCTTTGTCGTCTGTGAAGAACGTCTGAATAACTTTTGGTAATTCCATAGTCTCTTATTTTTTAGTGTTATTGCTTCAAAACTTGCCCGTATCTGGGAACGATAGCGCATACCCCTGCCAAGTACCTCTGAAGGGCTATTCTTTTGTCAACAGCATTCTTGTTACACCTCAATTGATTAATTTGATTCCATACCGTTCCGCAAACAACTTGACAGCCCATTGCGGTTTCTCGTCACGGAAGAGCGCACCGCCCCTGTTTGGGTCGCTGCTCTTGTAGTTCTCCAGCTCTTCGGAATATTTCCCCGTCATCGCAGCCAAATACGTGTCCGCCTTGCCTGTACCGTATATCCCGAACCGCTTTTGTATGTATGCCAAATCAGCCTTAAGCTTAGGACTGTATGCCAAAGCCTCGTTATTGCCGTGAACGTACACCACCGCCAATATCCTCGCCGCCGTGTCCGTGCTGATCACCGGTATTCCGGACACAAGAGCCGTCCGCAACATATCCCTGTATATGTCAATGCTTGCCATCTTATCGTTTTTTCACTAATTTCTTTTGCGCGTGTTTGCGATACTCAGAATTGAATTCCCGGTCGCATAAGATAGTGTCATAAACCTGCTCGTATGTATAAGCAGGGAATGCCTCGGCTATCTGAGGTAGAGTATAGTCTTTCCCTATCAACTCCAAGCACTTTGCACGGTCTAAGGAAACGATTTTATAAGGTCCGTCCTTATAGGTCGGCATACGGTTCTTGTCCACTCGTTCCTTGGCCTTTTTGTCTTCATGAGTCTTATATTTCCAAGTTTCCCCATATCCCCACTTATACACCAGCCGATTCACCGTATTCCTGTCACAGCCTATCACATCTGCAATCTGGCGGGGAGACATCTGCCACGCCACCATCTGACCGACCCTGTCTTTCCATTCCGAGAATTTCATGGCCTCCTCAGAGGTGGCGCTGCCGATGGGACGGCCGAGAAGTATGCCCGTTTTCATGCGCATACGCAGTCCCTCCTTCGTACGTTGCCTTATCATCTGCCTCTCTATCTCAGCAGATAATCCGAAGGCAAAAGCCAGTACTTTGCTTTGAATATCATCACCAAGCGTAAAGTGATCTTTTACTGTATAGATCACGGCGCCGACCTCCATGCAGTGGTGCAGAATGTCCATAACCATATACAGGTCACGCCCCAAGCGGCTTATCTCGGAACAGATGATGACATCGCCTTTCTCTATCCTCGAGAGCAGTGGTCCCAGGTTTCGTTTGTCCGGATCCTTTCCACCACTTACACCCTCGTCAGTGATATATTTTTCGATCACCATCCCCTTCGATTTGGCAAAGCCGTCCACGCTTTGTGAGTTCACGTCCTGCTCGTCCGTACTCACCCTCAAATAACCGTATATCATCTTTTCCTTTCCGTTTATTTTTTCTGTTTATTCTTTCTGTGTCCGCTCCGTCCGGTTCGGCGGCTTACAAGCCGCCGCCAACATGTGCGTCAGCCGTTGTGTTTGCCACGGCTGTGCCGTGGCCCCCACCTCGCCTACTGATTCTTTCTCATCTCATCCTCGAAGTCGGCCACCTCGCCGAGTACCTTCTTCATCTCGCCTTTTGTGCGCCACACGTCGTCATAGCCCGTCACCGTCGACCGCATTGCGTCGCCAATGGCATGGTCGCTGAGCCACACCTCTTCGAGCTGTTGGAGGCTCAGCAGGATGTTGCGGTCTTTCTTTCCGTCGATGGCCACCTCAAGCGCGTCACCGTCGAGGTCTTTCATCGCGCGGAACCACAGGCGCCCCACACCGCCGATGTCGAAGGCAGAGAAGACACGCTCGACCACCTGAGGCTTCACCGCCGTGACGTTCTGTTTCGCCGTTGTCATCGCGCACTCGAAACCATGCCGGGCGAGCATCAGCGCGTCGAGGGCTGTCATCCCCCACGCCTTGGCCAGTGGGTCGCCGACGCCATGGTGCTCGAAGAGTATGCGGTATTTGTTGACCAGACACGTCACCATGTCGCGGTTGTTCTGATAGGCCTCGGCACCCA
>CALJCU010000285.1 GCA_938023885.1 uncultured Prevotella sp.
AGCCGTATTACTTCTCGTACTTCTTGAAGATGACACTCGCGTTGTGCCCACCGAAACCGAAGGTGTTCGACAGGGCAGCACGGACGGTACGACGCTGAGCCTGGTTGAAGGTGAAGTTCAGCTTGTAGTCGAGATCGGGATCATCATCGCCAGCCTCGTGATTAATGGTCGGCGGCACGATGCCGTTGACGATGCTCAGAACGCTGAACATGGCTTCCGCTGCGCCTGCAGCACCAAGCATATGGCCTGTCATCGACTTGGTGGAAGAGATATTAAGTTTGTAGGCATCGTCGCCAAAGAGCTCTTTGATGGCCTTGGCCTCTGACAGGTCGCCCACATGCGTAGACGTGCCGTGAACGTTGATGTAGTCAATGTCTGAAGTCTTCAATCTGGCATCTTCCAAAGCAGCCTCCATGACGAGCTTGGCTCCGAGACCCTCGGGATGCGAGGCAGTGATGTGATAGGCGTCTGCACTCATCCCTTCACCGGCCATTTCGGCATAGATGTGTGCTCCGCGCTTTTTAGCGTGCTCTAAGGTCTCTAAAATAAGGCAGGCAGCACCCTCGCCCATGACGAAGCCATCGCGGCTGCCACTGAAAGGACGGCTGGCGTGCTCAGGGTCATCGTTGCGGGTGGACAGGGCTTTCATAGAGCAGAACCCACCCAGGCCACACTCTGTGATGGCAGCCTCAGCTCCTCCGGCCAGGATGATATCCGCCTTACCCAGACGCAGCAGATTGAATGCATCGGCCAGGGCATGCGAAGAAGAAGCGCAAGCACTCGTCGTCACATAATTGGGACCATGAAATCCATAATGGATACTGATCTGACCTGCTGTGATGTCGGAAATCATCTTAGGGATAAAGAATGGGCTAAACTTCGGTCCTTCATCATAGTGCTGTCCATAGTACATCACCTCGTCCTGAAAAGTCTGGATGCCACCGATGCCAATGCCATAGATGACACCAATGCGGTTTTTGTCTACCGTATCAAGATTCATCTTCGAGTCGGCTACCGCCTGCATGGCAGCAGCCATACCAAGTTGTGTGCAACGGTCCATCTTGCGGGCATCCTTGCGATCAATGAAGTCGGTAACCTTGAAACCTTTGACCTCACAGGCAAACTGTGTCCGGAACCTAGAAGAATCAAAAAGCGTAATAGGAGCTGCACCACTCTTGCCGGCCAGGATGTTCTTCCAAGTCTCATCGACTGTGTTTCCCAGCGGTGTAAGGGCACCAAGTCCTGTTACTACTACTCTGTTCATTTCCATTTGGTAAAACCTTTTGTTAATACAAAAAAAGCGTTTAATGGCAATCATTAAACGCTGGGCATGACGCCAAAGTTATTTATTTAGCGTTCTCCTTGATGTAGTTGATGGCATCCTGGACTGTCTGGATGGTCTCAGCCTTGTCGTCAGGGATAGAGATACCAAACTCTTTCTCGAACTCCATGATGAGCTCCACTGTGTCAAGAGAGTCTGCACCGAGATCGTTAGTGAAGCTTGCCTCAGGCTTCACGTCAGCCTCATCCACACCAAGTTTATCCACGATAATTGCCTTTACCTTTGATTCAATGTCTGACATAATTGTAATCGTTACGTTATTATTAATGAAATATATTTTTTCTCAAAAACGTGTGCAAAGTAAATAACTTTTTGTCAATTACGCAAATAAAATGTTGAAAAAGTGACTTTTAACTGCACAACAAGTAGTATGTTGTGCATTTTTCTGCCTTTTATAATCGATATATATCACCGTCAACCTGTTTTTTTATGGGATTTAGGTTGGTAAGTTCAAAATAAGTTATTAATTTTGCATGTAATCTAAAGACAGCTATTTTAATTCATAGCACATACAATATGTCATTTACACAGAAATGCAATGAAATCTTCAATAAAGCAATTGAGGATTACCATGTGAAGGACGATATCGACACGCCCATCAGCAACCCTTATGGACATGACACGATAGAAAACCGCCTGTACTTGAAATGCTGGATTGACAGCGTGCAGTGGCACATGGAGGACATCATCCGTGACCCGCATATTAATCCGCAGGAAGGCATGCAGCTCAAGCACCGCATAGACCGCTCCAATCAGGATCGCACCGATCTTGTGGAACAGATCGACTCGTGGTTTCGCCAGTATTTCTCTGATGTGACACCTTTACCTGACGCACGACTTAACACGGAGAGTCCTGCTTGGGCTGTGGACCGACTCTCTATTCTTGCACTCAAAATTTACCATATGCAGGAGCAGGCCAACCGCGAAGACGCTACACCCGACCACCGAAAACTGTGTAAGGGCAAGCTCAGCGTACTCTTGGAGCAGCAGAAAGACCTCTCTACTGCCATTGACCAACTGCTCGACGATATCGGCGAAGGAAAGAAATATATGAAGGTATATCGGCAGATGAAGATGTACAACGACCCGAGTACCAACCCTATACTCTACAAAAAGAAGTGAAAACTGATCACATCCTCATCATTCGCTTCTCAGCCTTGGGCGACGTAGCCATGACGGTGCCGATCGTGTACGGACTTGCAAAAGAGTATCCTACACTGCGTATCACCATGCTCTCGCAGCCTTTTGCACGCCCGCTCTTTGAGGATTTAGCTCCTAATGTCAGCTTCATGGAATCAGACATCAAAGAAGAGTATAAAGGCATCAAGGGGCTGAATAAATTATACCGTCGTCTTGCGGCCAAGCATTTCACGGCGGTGGCTGACCTTCACAATGTGCTGCGATCGAGTTATCTCCGCATGCGGTTCAACTTCGATCAGAATCATGTAGCACATATTAACAAGCACCATGACCTAAGACTGCGGCTTACAGCCAGGAGAAACAAAGTGATGGAGCCTATCCCAACAGCTTTCGATAATTATAAAGAGGTTTTTGCAGCCTTGGGCTATCCTATCCGTCACATCGACTTTAAGTCTATCTTCCCCAATGGGCAAGGCCCATTGAGAGAGCTTCCTTCCGACATAGGTGAGAAAAAGGATTTCCAGCAGTGGATAGGCATCGCACCGTTTGCAGCACATGAAGGCAAGACTTATCCGCTTTATAAGATGAAGGATGTAATCAATCTGATCATTAAGAAACATCCATCGACACGTATCTTCCTCTTCGGTGGGAAAAAAGAGAAAGAAAAACTTGCGGAATTGGCATCGAACAGCAAGAATTGTACTATCGTTGGCGACTATCTGAACGACCTGCATGAAGAGCTCATCCTTATGAGTCATCTTGATGTCATGGTAAGCATGGATTCTGCCAATATGCACCTTGCCTCGCTCGTCAACACACCCGTGGTGAGCATCTGGGGTGCCACGCATCCTTATGCCGGCTTCATGGGATGGAATCAGAAAAACGACAACGCCGTACAAGTGTCCCTCCCTTGCCGTCCTTGCTCTATCTTCGGCAACAAACCCTGCCGCAGAGGCGACTACGCCTGCCTCCACAACATCACACCTGCGATGATTGCAGAGCGGATAGAGAAAAACTTATAGTAATAGGTGAGGTGATAAGCGCTGAAATATGTTTTTTTCCATGTGCTCATAGGGAAATCATTCTACCCTTATCATTCATTATGTGGATAACCCTGTGAATAATGCTGTGGAAAACTGTTGCGGTTTCCACAGCATTATTGCTTTTACTTTCAGCAAGAGGATATCCCACAAGGTTGTAAAAGCTTTAACAAAGTATTTTCAACAGTATTTCTACTACAAAAGTTATCAAACTCTTTCTTATCCACAATACACATATTTTGTTGATAACGTGAAAACTTACTGATATAAGGTGGATTAATATGACAAGTATATGTAGAGACAACAGATTCTAAAGTTGATATCCAAACTGCCAAATATTCATTCCATTTACTATCAACATATCCACAGACTATTATCATCCTCTTATTTTTATTTTAAACTTAAAAATAAAAGATATAATAATAGAAGATGG
>CALJCU010000286.1 GCA_938023885.1 uncultured Prevotella sp.
TCTTAGGCAGTATCAGTTCCTATCCTATCTTCTCCGTAGGTCTCAACTGTTCGTTTGGCGCTCAAGAGATGAGGCCGTTTCTGGAAGACCTGGCCCGCGAGGCACCTTATTATATCTCCGCCTATCCCAATGCGGGCATGCCCAATGCTATGGGAAGGTATGATGAGACGGCAGAGAGTATGTCTCCGCTCATCGGGCGATGGATGGATGATGGACTGGTTAACATCGTCGGAGGCTGTTGCGGTACGGATGAGACTTTCATCCATCAGTATTATCTCCTGTCACAGGGCAAGAAACCGCATGTGCCCCAGCCGGAGCCTACGACACTATGGCTCTCAGGACTGGAACTGCTCGACGTGAATAGTAACGTGCACTTTGTCAATGTGGGTGAGCGTTGCAACGTTGCCGGTAGCCGGAAGTTCCTGCGGCTCATCAAGGAGAAGAACTATGACGAGGCACTCTCTATTGCGAGAAAACAGGTGGAGGATGGGGCACTCGTGATAGATGTCAACATGGATGATGCCTTGCTCGATGCCAAAGAGGAGATGGTCAACTTCCTCAACCTTATCGCCTCGGATCCGGATATCTCCAAGGTGCCCGTGATGATCGACTCTTCCAAATGGGATGTCGTCACAGCTGGTCTGAAGTGTCTGCAAGGTAAGTGTATTGTCAACTCCATCTCGCTCAAAGAGGGTGAGGATGTATTCCTGGCTCATGCCCGTGATGTGAAGCGCTTTGGCGCAGCTGTTGTCGTGATGTGCTTCGATGAGCAGGGACAGGCAACGACCTATGAGCGGAGGATAGAGATAGCTCAACGCACTTATCAGCTGCTGACCGAAAAGGTAGGAATGAATCCGCTCGATATCATTTTTGACCCGAACATTCTTTCCATCGCCACGGGTATTGAGGAGCATGACAACTATGCCCTGGAGTTTATCCGTGCGACGAAATGGATCCGCACGCATCTGAAGGGAGCACATGTGAGTGGCGGTGTGAGCAACCTCAGTTTCTCCTTCCGAGGCAACAACTATATCCGTGAGGCTATGCATGCCGTGTTCCTCTATCATGCTATCGATGCAGGAATGGATTTTGGTATTGTCAACCCCGCTACAAAGATCACTTATTCGGATATTCCTGATGATGAATTGAAGATTATCGAAGATGCTATTCTGAACCGTTATCCAGGTGCTTCCGAGAAGTTGACGGAGCTGGCTGAGAAGATTCTTGCTGAGATGGAGGTCCGGAAAGCAGCCAACGGCGGTATGGCACCTAAGGCAACTGTGTCGGACGAATGGCGAAAGGGATCATTGCATGAGAGGCTCGTCTATGCGCTGCGCAAAGGTATCGGCGACTATCTCCAGGAGGACCTCGATGAGGCGCTTAAAAAATATCCCCATGCTGTGGATATCATAGAAGGACCGTTGATGGATGGCATGAATGTCGTCGGTAAGCTTTTCGGTGACGGAAAGATGTTCCTGCCGCAGG
>CALJCU010000287.1 GCA_938023885.1 uncultured Prevotella sp.
CTTGCGCAGACTGTAACCTCTCCCGACGGAAGATATGTGTTCACCTTTGCTCAGGTCAACAATCGCCTCACTTACCACCTCTCTTTCAATGGTAAAGACGTGACGCACGGCGAACTTGGGGTCGACATCGACAACCATCTCGTGGAGTCGGCCATGGGCATCCCCACCGACACGAACCGCATATGGACAGCCGGAATGAGACTAACCGGGACTGAGACTGCATCGAGAGACACGACATGGACACCTATCTATGGTGAGTATGCCCACTTGCGCGACCATTATAACCAACTGACACTGCATTTTGCCAAAGGCTCTACCGGAGAGGCTAACGGCACGGCATACGACAAGCGTAAACAATATCTCTTCGACATCATCGTGCGTGCCTACGACGAGGGCGTGGCCATCCGCTACCATTTCCCTGAAGCCACCAACGGCCTCTTCATGCACATCACGTCGGACCGCACGTCGTTTGCCTTCGCTGATGGCACGGAGGCATGGCATGCAGCATGGGCACAGGCACAATATACTAAAGTTAAACTCCTTAAATCAGAATCCGCCTGGCGCAATGAGAGTGAGCGCCCGCTCCTGCTCCATCTGCCGAACGGCCTGTATACCGCCATCGGTGAGGCTGCCCTCTCCGATTTTGTCCGCAATAAACTGAAGCTCACAGAAGACAATGTCTTAGGCATGTCGATATACGACACAGCAGACATCATCACCCCTTACGACATGCCGTGGCACGTTATCATGGCCGGTGAGAAAGCCGTTGACCTCATCAACAACAAGCAGCTCTTTCTCAATCTCAATGCACCTTGCCGCATCTGTGATACCTTCTGGATCCGCCCGGGCAAGGCCATCCGCGTGACAAGACTCAACATGGCAGCAGCCATGAAATGTGTCGACTTCGCAGTAGATCGTGGCTTGCAGTATATCGAGCTCGACGCAGGCTGGTACGGCCCAGAGATGAAGGAGGAGTCGTCTGCGCTTCGAGTGGCACTCAACCGAGACATCGACATGCCACATCTCTGTCAGTATGCCCACAACAAAGGCATCGGCGTATGGCTCTACGTCAACCAGCGCGCGCTGTCACTACAACTTGACAGCATCCTGCCACTCTATCAAAAATGGGGTGTGATCGGCATCAAGTTCGGCTTCGTACAGGTCGGTTCCCAGGAGTGGACGACATGGCTGCACCAAGCCGTGGAGAAGTGCGCACGTTACAAGATCATGGTCGACATCCACGACGAGTACCGCCCCACGGGCTGGAGCCGTACCTATCCGAACCTCATGACGCAGGAAGGAGTCGGCGGCAACGAAGAGATGCCAAACGCACAGCATAACACCACACTCCCTTTCACGCGATTCCTCTGCAGCCCGGCCGACTACACACCGTGTTATTTCAATAACCGCGTGAAGAATACGCATACCCATCAGCTTGCCATGCCGGTGGTCTACTACTCCCCCATTACGTTCCTCTACTGGTATGACAAGCCCGACATGTATCACGGTGAAGAGGAACTCGAGTTCTGGAAACACTGCCCCACGGTATGGGATGAGAGCATCGCATTGGACGGTGAGCCCGGTGAATACATCGTTCAGGCACGACGCAGCGGCAACGAATGGTATGTAGGTGCTATGAACGGACTGACGGAGCGCACCGTTGTCCTCAATACCTCCCGCTTCCTCAAGAAAGGGGAAAAATACACCATGGAGCTCTACACCGATGATCCGTCACTTAAGACACGCACGAATGTTCGCACGCAGAAACTCTCGATCAAAGGCGGGAAGGCCATCTCCCTCCACCTGCTGCCGTCAGGAGGAGCAGCAATGAGAATATCCGCAACATCCGCTTCGAGAACCTCATCGTCAACG
>CALJCU010000288.1 GCA_938023885.1 uncultured Prevotella sp.
CAGGTTACAAAGTTAATACATTAATCACAATATTTTGCATCGAAAGGCAAAATTAATGAGATTTAATTAGGAATACTCGAAAGTTTTTCGTTAATTTGCACATAAATATCAACAAAAACTATTTAGACCATTACTGTTATGGGAAAGAAAGACAAGAAAGGCCATCAGTCGAATAAACCCGGGAAAGAGCGCCGTGGCGGCAAGCGTATGTCGAAGAAGCAGGTAGGCAGAGCACTGTCGGAGCTGTTCACTTCGCAGCCTGACAGGACGCTGACGCTGAAAGATATCTTCCGTGCGCTCCGTCTCGACACCCATCCGTTGAAGATGCTCGCTATGGATATCCTGGAAGAAATGGCATGGGACGATGCCATCACGAAGGCGGGCGACACCTCTTATAAGCTCAATACCAAAGGCCAGGTGCAGGAAGGCCGTTTCATCCGCAAGCCGAACGGCAAGAACTCGTTTGTCCCTGACGGAAGCGACAAACCAGTCTTTGTATCGGAGCGCAACTCTATGTCAGCCCTCACAGGTGACCGTGTGCGCGTGTCGATGATGGCGCGCCGCCGCAATCATATCAAGGAGGCACAGGTCATCGAGATTCTGCAGCGCGCCAAAGACCAGTTTGTGGGCCGTCTGCGGGTCGATAAGGACATCGCGTTCCTCGTCACGCCGGAGAACACGTTCGCGCAGAATATCCTTATCCCGAAAAACAAGCTTAAAGGCGGTAAGACCGGTGACAAGGCCGTGGTGAAAGTTACCGCCTGGCCGGACAGTGAGCACAAGAGCATCATCGGTGAGGTCGTGGACGTGCTCGGGAAGTCGGGCGACAACGATGTGGAGATGAATACCATCCTCGCCCAGTATGGTCTGCCTTACAAGTATCCGAAGAAAGTGGAGGATGAGGCTGAGAAGATCACGGGCGAGATAACGGATAAAGATGTGGCGGAGCGTGAGGATTTCCGCGACACGTGGACCTGTACCATCGACCCGAAGGATGCCAAGGACTTCGACGATGCTCTCTCTGTCAGGAAGCTCAACAACGGGCTCTATGAGGTCGGTGTGCATATCGCCGACGTGAGCCACTACGTCACCGAGGGATCCGTCATCGACAAGGAGGCACAGAAGCGTGCCACATCTGTCTATCTCGTCGACCGTACTATCCCGATGCTGCCTGAGCGTCTCTGCAACTTCGTGTGCTCGCTCCGGCCTAATGAGGATAAGCTCTGCTACAGTGCTGTCTTCAACCTCGACGATGAGGGAGAGGTCAAAGCCTCGCGTATCGTTCACACCATCATCCGTTCCAACCGCCGTTATGCCTACGAAGAGGCACAGCAGGTCCTGGAGGACAATGGCGTCGTCGATGGCACCGGTCAGCCCGCTCCTGACCCCGGGAAAGACGGTTATAAAGATGAGTATGGCTGGGAGCTGTGTACCCTCGACCGGCTCGCGAAGAAACTGCGGGAGAAACGCTTCAAGGACGGCTCCGTGAAGTTCGACACCGAGGAGCTCCACTTCGACGTGGATGAGAAGGGGCACCCCATTCGATGTTATTTCAAGCGCTCAAAGGATGCCAACAAACTTATTGAGGAGTTCATGCTGCTGGCCAACCGTACGGTGGCAGAGACCGTGGGACGCGTGCCCAAAGGCAAGAAGGCCAAGGTCTTCCCGTATCGTGTCCATGACAACCCGGATCCTGAGAAGATGGAGACGCTGCGTAAGTTCGTCGCACCCTTCGGCCTGAAGGTGAAGACCGACGGCACGCGCAAGGCAATGATCAGGAGTATCAACAAACTCATGGACGATGTTGACGGGCAGCGTGAGGCAAAGGTCGTGCAGAGCGTCACGCTCCGTGCCATGATGAAGGCTAAATACACCACGCATAACATCGGCCACTTCGGGCTCGGCTTCGATTATTACACGCATTTCACGTCGCCTATCCGCCGTTATCCCGACACAATGGTGCACCGCCTGCTCACGAAGTATCAGGACGGCGGACGCTCGGCCAACGAGAAGCGCTACGAGGATCTCTGCGAGCACTGCTCCGACATGGAGCAACTGGCGCAGAACGCCGAGCGCGACTCTGTCAAGTACAAGATGGTGGAGTTTATGGGTGACAGGATCGGTAACGAGTATGACGCCCATATCTCCGGCATCACGTCGTATGGCATCTATGCAGAGATTGATGAGAACCACTGTGAGGGTATGGTGCCGATGCGTGACCTCGACGACGACTATTACGATTTCGATGAGAAGAACTTCCTCCTTCGCGGCCGCCGTCATCATCATAAGTACCAGCTCGGTGATCCCATTCGCAT
>CALJCU010000289.1 GCA_938023885.1 uncultured Prevotella sp.
GATATACGTAAGCCGTTGCCGAAGGCATATCGTGAGGCGCTCATTCTCTATAATCATCTGAGGAAGAAGCCGCGTGTTCTTTACAAGGAGTCGGTGACGGATGCTGACTATGACGATTTTAAAAAAGCGTTCTATAGTTCAGAGTATCCAATGGCCCGTCTGTCGAATGTAAAGGACAACTTTGGAAAGAGCTATTGGTATTATTATATCATGGGTACAGTCAAACATTAGACCGATATTCTCTCCCCTGGAAACTGGTAGACCGATATTCTCTCCCTTGGAAACTGGTAGTTTCCCTGTTGAAAACTGATAGTTTCCCTATTGGAAACTGGTAGTTTTCCTATTAGAAAACTAGTGGTTTCTTATGGGGAAACTAATAGATGATTATAGTCGGGAAAACTATTTATCCTTCTTTACTGTAACGTCACTGACAAGCGACAGGAGGATGTACAATAGGATAACAATCCACCAGGCTCCCAAGAAACCGGCGAGAAAGCCTTGACCGGAGAAGCCCTGGTAAAGGGTGGAGGTGATGATGATTACGGCTGAGACCGCAATGAATGAATAGCGCAGCTCGTTGCCTTTCCATCCCCAATGCTTGAACTTCAATGCAAACATCGGAATCTCGGAGATGAGAAGCCAGGAACTGACAAGCATCAGTAAGATGACGATACCCGCACCAGCCGGGAGTGTGTCGAGCCAATTGCCAAGGCGGAGAATCAATGATCCCCAAAACAGCGCATTGGCAGGCGTGGGCAGACCGATGAAGCCCATTGATTGACGCTCATCCAGGTTAAATTTTGCCAGGCGTAAGGCAGAGAATGCCGCCATAATGTAAGCTGCAAATGGGATGTAATCAGTTACGGCCCCCAGGAAGGAAGGGAAGTTCATTACCAACAGTTGCGAAAAGATGATGGTTGACGGCGCCACGCCAAACGTGACGTCATCTGCCAAAGAATCCAGTTCTTTACCGATAGGGGATGAGACATGAAACAGGCGGGCACTCATGCCGTCGAAAAAGTCGAACACGGCTCCAATGATAATCCACAGCAAAGCTAAATCAGGGCTATGGAAGAAAGCAAAGCAAGTAGCGATACAACCAGAGATAAGGTTGCAACACGTCAGGGCGTTCGGAAAATTAATAAGTTTCATTTTTTCAATTTTGCAATGATCGTCTGGTCACCGACAGTCTTCTGATTCATCCTGACGCAAATCTCAGCATCAGGAGGCAAGAACACATCCACACGGGAACCAAGCTTGATGAAGCCCAGGTGCTCATCGATATAGCACTCCTCACCTTCCTTTGCATAGGTCACGATGCGCCGTGCCACAGCACCTGCTATCTGACGGCAGAGGATGTCAGTGCCATCTTCGGTAGTGATCAAAGTGTCGGCATGTTCATTCTCAGAACTTGCTTTAGGCAGATAAGCCTTGTGGAAATTACCGTTGAAATGCCTGACGAATCTCACCTTTCCATCCACGGGGAACCAGTTGGCATGTACATTCGTGAGGTTCATAAAGATAGA
The DNA here is from genome assembly GCA_938023885.1 of uncultured Prevotella sp. Lineage (GTDB taxonomy): Bacteria > Bacteroidota > Bacteroidia > Bacteroidales > Bacteroidaceae > Prevotella. The sequence goes on from CALJCU010000289.1 coordinate 1,527, forward strand.
TACTTGAGTACGGCGGTCGTGGAAATAAGTATCTTCGTTGACTTCCTCAATGACGACAACCTTACCGTCAGCAGGCGCTACAACGATGCCGTTCGTATTTTCAACATCCAGATAACGGATAGGACACTGATAGAAGTTCACGGCAATGCCATATAAAACACCGAAAATGATGATGAACGCCCAGAATATCCATGGAATGGCAATAAAATGCCATAGGATTGCCCCAACAATGATGATGAAAGCGAGGCCACCGGCCAGCTGGTCAACACCCTCTCTGTGGATGCGTATCTTCTTTAGTTTCTTTATATTCTTCCCCATGACTTATGATTTGGCTGTTAAGCGTGATCAAATAAGTTTAATTCACTGCAAAGGTACCCTTTTTCTATAGAACTCGCAAATATTTTTCACTCTTCTTTTGTTCATGTCGTTTTTTCGGTGTAACTTTACACGCACTAAGACAGCGTTCATGGAAGATTTCGTACATTTACACGTTCATACACATTATAGTATTCTTGACGGACAGTCGAAAGTACCTCATCTTGTTGACAAGGCTATTAAAAACGGAATGAAAGGCATGGCCATCACCGACCATGGTGTCATGTATGGTATCAAAGAGTTCTCCGATTATTGTGCATCTGTCAACAGAAAGCGTAAGGCCGATGGACTTGAGCCTTTCAAGCCTATTTTCGGATGCGAGATGTACGTGGCACACCATCATAAGGAAGACAGAGATAAAGCGGCGGGTGACGGCTCCGGCTATCACCTCATCGTGCTTGCCAAGAACTATCACGGCTACAAGAATCTTATCAGGCTTGTCAGTCGCTCCTGGGTAGCTGGTTATTACTATAAGCCACGCACCGACCGCGATGACCTTGAGAAATATCACGGAGATCTTATCGTTTCTTCTGCTTGTCTCGGCGGCGAGATTCCCCAGAAGATTTTGAAAGGCGATATTAAGGGTGCCCGTGAGGCCGTGGAGTGGTATCACAATCTCTTTGGCGAAGACTTCTATCTGGAGCTTCAGCGCCATCAGGTCACCGACCCTAATGTGCATGCCAATCGTGAGACTTATCCCTTGCAACAGAAGGTAAACAAGGTCTTGATGCAATTCTCGAAGGAGTATGGCATCAAACTTATCTGTACGAACGACTGCCACTTTGAGGACAAGGAGACGGCAGAGGCTCATGACCACCTGCTTTGCCTGGCAACGGGAAAGGATCTTGATGATCCGACACGTATGGTCTATACGAAGCAGGAGTGGTTCAAGACGCAGGAGGAGATGAATGCAATCTTCTCAGATGTTCCCGAGGCGTTGTCCAACACGTTGGAGATATTAAACAAAGTCGAAATATACAGTATCGACCATGGTCCTGTCATGCCGTTCTTCCCCATCCCGGAGAGCTTCGGTACGGAGGAGGAGTGGCATAAAAAGTTCACCAGGGAACAACTCTACAAGGAGTTCACGACCGATGAGAACGGCGAGAACCCGCTGCCGAAGGACAAGGCTGATGCCGTCATTGAGCGTCTCGGCGGATATGGTAAGGTCTATCGTATCAAGTTTGAGGCCGACTATCTTTCCAAGCTCGCTTATGATGGTGCAAAGAAGTGTTATGGCGACCCTATTCCCGATAACGTGAAAGAGCATGTGAAGTTTGAGCTTCACGTCATGAAGACCATGGGTTTCCCGGGTTACTTCCTTATCGTGCAGGACTTTATCAATGCCGCACGAGATCAGCTGGGCGTATGGGTAGGTCCGGGCCGTGGA
>CALJCU010000290.1 GCA_938023885.1 uncultured Prevotella sp.
TGTGATGGCCCATTCGAAGAAGACACAGCTGGCGATGCTTGTGAGCAAGACGACCAGTGAGCCGAGTCCGAAATAGCACAGCGTCACGATGACCGTGGGAATGAGGGCTATCAGCACGCCGTACATATTGCGCTCTACACTGTCAGAGCCATGCGCGTGGGGAGACAGCGAGACGATTAATTTTCCCATATATTATATGCTTTATAGATAGTAAAGTTTGTTGTTACTTGGATGCGGGGCGGACGGCCACAAGGGCCGTACCCTGCAAAATGGCATGTTATTTCTTTGCCCGTGCCTTGATACGTCCCATGACGACGCCTTTACCTTGTGAGATATTGTCGAGGAGGGGACGATGGGAAGGACAGGTGAACTGGCAGCAACCGCAACTGATACAGTAAGTGACGCACTCCTGTTCCAGCTCGTCATACCGCTGGTTGGCAGCGAGGGTTGCAAGGAGATATGGCTCCAGTCCCATCGGGCAAGCCTGTACGCACTTGCCGCAGCGGATGCAGTTCTGTACCGCCTTGCGGTGAGCATCACTGCCGGAGAGCACGGTCACGGAGTTGGTACCTTTGCAGACGGGTACGTCGAGACTCACCACGGCCTTGCCCATCATCGGTCCTCCGGCCAGTACTTTATTGTCGCCTTCGGGCAGGCCGCCGCAGGCATCGATGAGCTGGCGGAACGGAGTGCCGATACGTACGAGGAAGTTGCCGGGGTTCTTGACAAGCTTGCCCGTCACGGTGGTATAGCGCTCGAGGAGCGGCTTGTGTTTCATCACGGCCTGGTAGACGGCAAAGGCGGTGCCGACATTCTGGACGAGGGCACCGACGTTGACGGGGATGGCGGGGGGTGGCGGCACCTCACGGCCGTTGACGGCGTTGACGAGCTGCTTCTCGCCGCCTTGCGGATATTTCTGTTTCAAGGGTACGATGGTGACGCGGTCGTTGCCTTCGGTGAGTTTCTGGAAGAGTGCGATGGCCTCGGGCTTGTTCTCTTCGATGCCGATGAATCCTTTGTCGACCTTGGCCGCTTTCATCAGCAGGTCGAGACCCACGAGAATCTCCTTGGCGTGCTCCATCATCAACCTATAGTCGGAAGTGATATAAGGCTCGCACTCCACACCATTGAGGATGACGCACTCAGCTTTGGCCCCCGGCGGAGGACAGAGCTTGATGAATGTTGGAAAGCCGGCACCGCCCATACCCGTCACGCCGGCCACCTTGATGCGATTGACGATCTCTTCAGGGGTGAGTCCGGGGTGCTTGTCCAGTGTCTCAAGCGTGTCACTGCGGTCGATGCTCTCTTCCCACTCGTCGCCTTCGACATTGACGATAATGGCGGGCTTGAGATAGCCTGTAGCGTCGATGACGTTGTCTATTTTTGCAACCGTGCCCGACACACTGCTGTATACTGGAGCAGAGACAAAGCCACCGGCTTCGGCGAGGAGCGTGCCGACCTTCACTTTGTCGCCACGTTTCACCACGGCCTTGGCGGGAGCGCCGATATGCTGGGAGAGCATGAACACAGCCTGTGCAGGCAGTGCGGCCAGTTGTGTGGGGATGTCGGCGGTGAGCTTGTTCTCTTCGGGATGGATGCCGCCTTTCTTAAACGTGAACCATTTCATGCTTGTGCCTCCTTTCTCTCAGTGATCTTTCTTCCGCCGATCTGGATGATGGCGCCTGTGGGGCACTCGCTCACACATTTCGTGCAGAGGCGGCATTTGTTGTAGTCGATATAACTCAGGTTATTCTCAATGGTGATGGCGTCGAAGGGACAGGTGCGCTGGCACTTACCGCATCCGATACATGCCACCTCGCAGCCTTTGCGTGCCACGGCACCTTTGTCCTTGTTGATGCACTGCACGTAGATACGCATGCCGCGCGGTCCTTTCTTCCGCAGTTCGATGATGTGCCGCGGGCAGGCCTTCGCGCAGGCTCCGCAGGCTGTACACTTGTCTTCATCGACCTCGGGCAGTCCTGTCTCCGGGTTCATGTGGATAGCATCGAACTGGCAGGCACGCACGCAGTCGCCGCAGCCTAAGCAGCCGTAGCCACATGCTGTCTCTCCTCTGCCGGAGGCGTTGACGGCGGCACAGGTCTGCAGACCGTCGTACTCGACGATGCGCGGGCGGTGCTCACAAGTACCGTTACAACGTACTACGGCGACCATCGGCTCACTCTTTGTGGCCTCCATGCCGAGGTGCCGTGCTACCTGTGTCATAACGGCATCACCGCCGACAGGGCACCGCAGTCCCTCAATTGTTCCTTTGTCAGCTCCCTTGACAAGCGCCTCCGCCATGTTGGCACAGCCTGCAAAGCCACAGCCGCCACAGTTAGCTCCTGGAAGGAACGACGTGACATCACCGATGCGCGGATCGGTCTTCACGGCAAACTTCTTGGACACTGCATAAAGCAGGACAGCCGCTAAAAGGGCTATTAGGCCAAGAACCAATACCGCACTGAGAATATAATTCATAATGCTTATTGTTAGTTTCTTATTGCGATTCCGTTGATATAGTTAGTTTTTCGATATGTTGAAACTTACCTTCTGCGCTATGCGTGATCGGAAGAGGTAAAGTAATATGTAATAAGGCACGAGGATGGCGATAGAAGAAAAAGCTGCTGCACCATCACTCGCTGTGAGCAGGCGCACAAGGAAGAGCGTGGCGACCATGAGCACCAAAGGGATGCCATAACCTAACCACACAGCACGGTGCCCCGTCTGTGCATCCGTGCTCACACTGACACTCTCCCCGACATGATATCGCTGTGTGTCGTCGGTATAGACCTCTATCATTTTCTCCTGCTGCTCCGAGGCATTGCAGTGACCTGCCACTTTACAGGTGGCACAGGCGGCGGCTTGCGTAATGCGCACACTTACCTTGCCGTTACCCGCCGAGATCACAATGCCTTCGTGGTTGATGGTCTTATGGATATATGTATTCAAGAGTCGTTTTCGCTAATGTTTTCTTCATGCAAAGATAATTACATATTTCCATTTATGATAGAGATAGACATTAAAAGTTGCGGATTTTGAGACTTTATCCACTTTTTATGAACGGAATTAAAAGAAAAATAGTAAGAACGGAACCTTCTACGGTCGTTCTTTAATGATCTTGCCGTCTACCTCTTGCAGCCGTATCTCTTTAGATATCATACCGCTGCAGTCCTCATGCGTTGCATGCCACGATAGACGAGGTTACGGACAGAGGGGTAGTTCATCTTTAACTCTTGACAGACCGTGTCGTAGTCCTTCTCTTCTATATAATAGAGTTCGAAGGCCTTGCGCTGCCGAGGTGTGAGACATCCGAGGAGGTAGTCCACGCGCTTGTCGTTCTGGTGCTCTGTCTCTTCCTCAATCATCGACTCTTCGGCATCGTTGTGATCATAGATATCCATGGCATAATCCAACGATGTGTCGTTGCGGTAGCTCGCGCGCCGAAACTCATCAATGATGCGGTTGCGGAGTGACGAATAGAGAAATGACGGGATGGATGCAATGGGAATGACATTGCACCGTTGCAGGAATTTCAGGAAGACATCTTGCAGACAGTCTTTCACCAGTTCTGTATCCGACGTGAAGGTGAGACCGTATGCCATCAAACGTTGTTGATAATTCTCATAGATGCTGGTTGGCTGTTCCATATCTGTTCTGTAGATTAACGCGATTAGTTTTGTTATCGCAAAGTTAATCTATCCAAAAATTGATGGCATGGAAAAGCTGACAAAAAAATGGGAAAAATTGTTATTTCTCCCATTTCTTGTCCCTAAATAGCCTATTTGGCTTGCGGCCCGAAATATATTACCACCTTATCCGGATAATTTTCCTCAGTCTCCTTGATGGCGCGTTCTACGTCTTCCTGTCTTACCTTTCCTGTTCTTATTTTTCTCAAGTATTGTCTGGGGGCCATGCTGACGCCGCCCGGAGGAGCAAAAAGCCCCTTGGCATGGTAATACCACTGTTCGATACAGATGATATTGACAATCTTGTTCAGATCCTTGTCTTTGAGAATTGAGTCCTGCACGTCCTTCGTGGTGTTAAGTGCTACGGAGACGGGGTGGTGTGCCTTTTCCCATTCGCCGACGGTCTCGATCCAGAACTTCGTGAAATCGTACGGTCCAGTGTATTCCTCGCCGATGGAAAAGATGATGTTGGGGCAGTCGCCGAGTGCGTCGAGCGTCTTGAAGATATACTGCCGGTGCAACTGGCGCATCGTGCTGTCGTTGACATTATAGAAATAGGTAGCCATGAAGATGCGCTTGTCCCCGGCGAAGGGTACCGGTTCCGGTGTCCCCGTGTGGTTGATGTTGTTGGCCTCGCGCCAGGGACAGTCGACCCAGTGGGCCCCGGCCTCTAAGATGTTATGTTGAAAATACGACTGGTTGATGACCATGATACCCTTTGGAGCTGATTTCTGAGCGAGTTCGTGCACGCGGCTGAAGTACCATGGGTTGAGCTTTGTGAGGTCATACCGGCTCAGTCCGTCCCAGGCCTTCCCTTGTCCGCTGCGTGCAAAAGCCTGTTCGTAGAAAGGCGCCCACACGTCGCCGTCCTTGCGCCGTACACGTTCGTGGTCGTCACGTCGCCGGTCGTACCAGAGACCATAGTGCTGGTCAAAGAACCTCACACCACATGCCTGCAGATGGGCTACGACACTATCGATACGGTCGGTGGCGCCCTGTCCCTCCATCCCGGGGACGAAGCGCGTGACGGCATCGGGGAGCTTTGCCATGGTGGAGTAGCGGACACGCCCGTTCCACCAGGGACATTCAGCTTTACTGCCTATCAATGGCTTGCCGTTGAAGAGGATATTGTTGCCTTGCAGCGTATATTGCACAGAAGGTTGGCTCTTCACGGCCGGCTCTTGGTAAGCAAAATCCTTTGCTTTCACAGGTAAGACAGAGAGGCCTTCGCGGCTCCATCGCTCCATCGTCATCCTTGGCTCGTGGGCTTGTTGAGCGAGTTGCAGCGCCCGTTCGATCGTGGGACTACTTGTGGCATCGTCGTCGTCGCGCTCGTAGAGGCGGACGATTCTTTTCGCCAGGTCTATAGGAGATGTCTTATCGTTCTTGGCAGTGCTTGTTAGGCGTTTCTTCAATTGTTCGTGGAAGAGGCTGCGGGGCCTTACGTGGTCGTTGCAGGCCGTGAAGGTACCTGTACCGATGAACTGTCCCCAGCAGCCATGGGCATAGTTGCACGAGCCGTCGGGGAGACTGTCGGCACAGATGGCGGAGGCCGTACACTGATAGAAGGTACTATTTGTAGCGTTCCAGCCTATGCCATAGTCTTCCAGGCCAAGGTTACAGAACTTCAGATCATTACCGTCGATGTTGACATTGTCGAAGAGTACAGCTGATGCCATGCTGCCCGTTGATCCACTGTAGCCGAGACTCTCATAGCTGTCGCACTGTGAGAAGACGTTGGGTCCTGCTGCCAGCATCCCTACAGAAAAATCGTGGATACCGTGCTCAGAGTAGAGCCGTTGGAAGAGACAGCGCTCACCGAAGCACAGGAATGTGCGGCGCCGATAGCCGCCGACCTCTGATATGGGGTCGTAACTGCGGCAGTCTTCAACCGTGACCTGTGCTCCCGTGCGCTGGATAACCACGGCGCTACCTGCGAGATGGCGGAAGTCGATGCGGCGTACCCAGCAGTCGATGGCATTGGCGACATAAACACCGTCCCAGGCATGGTCTTCCAGTCCTTTGCTGTAGTCGGCAACGATCGACAGGTTCTCGATACCACAATCGTGTATGCGTCCCGGCCATACCATCTTTTTCCAATAACCATTGTTGCCCGTGGAGAAGGGCAGGGGAGCGAAGGAACCGTCTGCGCCCACAGTGCGTGTGGCCTCGAGGTCGATCTCTCCCGGATGCCATCCCCAGTAGCCTAAGTCACTGCCTCCACCGAAGTTGTTACAGTGCATCTTCTTGATCCATTCTTTTGTGGAGGGTTGTGCAAAGACGTACTCACCAGATCCGCTTATACCTTTTACAATATTGTCTTTCGCGTCTGTGTTGTATTGTCTGTTGTCGCTTCCTTCTATATAGACTACGGCTCCGCGGTCGACACCAGTCTTCAACAATGTCGTCTTGTCGGTACCACTTCCCCTGACGATGATTCCGTTAGTACGCAGCAGCAATGGCTTTCTCAGCACGAATGTGCCGGTGTCGAGGACGACAGCGCCTCTCAGCCTCGTCCGTTTGTCTATCTTCATCTTCGACAGCGCATCGATGGCGGCTTGGAGGCGGCGGCTTTGGTCGCCTTTCTGCCATCTGACAAACAACCGCGGGACGGCGGTGGGGATGGTGTCGTTGCATTGACGGTAGCCTACCCGACTGTAATCAAAAGACCATTGAGTCTGTGCTTTTAAGGCAACAGACCCAATGGCAAACAGAAACATATAGAGGAAGAACCTTCGCATGATTGAAATTATTTGTACCCTCGTTTCGACAGCCAGTTGTTGATGCGTCCTTTGTATTTGCCGAACCAGGCATGTTTTGCTTTGGCAGTTCCCGCATCGATAGCAAGCTCTCGCGCTTCCTCAAGCCAGGTGCGGATGCGTCGCTTCTCATTTTCTTTGAGGGTCGGGTATTTCTCAAGGTAAGCGCCGTAGGTACGCTCTACGACACCGTAGGTCATGCCGTCCTTGACCTCTGTGACCTGAGCATCGGTGAGATAGTTGGCAAGGTCGGCGGCAAAAGCGAAATGACGTTTGTAAAGCTCAGCCTGACGCGCTGTCTCATCCGTGTATCTCTGTTCGATGTCATTGATGAGAAAATAGCGGTTGCACACGATGGTGAGGACATTTGCTTTTGCATTTTTATCTTTCAGGTCGAGGGCATCGACAATCTTCGAGGATCGTGTAAGGATGGTCTGCACGTAGTCGTGAGGCCGTCCTGCACCGTCGAGCTTCACCTCCTGCGCCTCTGCCCTCATTACCATGCAGAGAACGAGACAGACAAGCAGCAGTTTATGTGTTTTCTTCATTGCCTTTAATCAATGTGCTTAATCTTGTAGCGGCTGGATGAGTGTGTCGTGGTTGTTACGCAGGTCGGTCCAGTCGGTCTTCACCGTTGTGCTGATGCCATTGATATATTTCTCAATGTTCGTATAGCCGTCACCCGTGCAGTCTTTGTTGGCATCCGTTGGGTCGTTGGGATTCAGGCCGTGTGCCGTCTCCCAGTCGTCGGGCATGCCATCGCCGTCAGAGTCTTTATATGGCTTGCCTTTATATTCGGGGTATCCGCCCATCTGCGCCGGGTCGGTGATGATACCTTTCTTATAAGAGTCGTTGCCGAGTCGGCGGTATTTGAATGTGCCGTCAGCAGCCTGCGACTTCGGGGCGAGTCCCCAGAGGTCCCCATAAGGGTTTTTCTTCGGGAGCTTCTTGACATAATAGACCTCGCCGGTACGTACTTCGTTGATGATGTGCTCGTCGACAATGTCTCGCTTGGGCAGTGTGGCACCGACATGGTCGAGCACATAGTCGAAGGTCTGCTCCTTGGGCAGAATTGTCATGGGCGGCATGACGAACGGCTCGTTGCTGCGCATGAGTGCTATCTCGTCAGGCTTGGCACTCTTACCGTCATCAGCAGTTTGAATGCCTCCCGCCCAGTTGTCTCTCGTCACACTGTCGTTGCCTTCTACGATGTTACCGCTGGCGTAGACTCTTCCATACTGTTTGTAAGGGAAGAGGTTGTTGCTGCGGCTCTCGCTTTTGATGATACGGTAGCGAGTGGGGCCCTCGGGTGTCAGCGGTCCCGGCTTATAATAGTTGTTGATGAAGTTGGACATCGTCGAATATTCACCACCGTCAGCCGTGCGGTGCACCCAGTTGTAGACCACATTGTTGACGAAGTTGAACACACCGCCCCATCCGATGCTCGGGTTACGGCCTGTGTTGTCGGCCCAGAGGTTCCGCATGAAGGTTGTGTTCTCTCCACCGATGGTACTGCCGAAGGCGTGGTTGTAAGTGTCAAGCGCCTTGGCAGATATCGTGTTCTGGATCGTCACATTGACGGTCGGCTCTTTTCTTTTCCCGAATTTGTTGCCGAGGTCGAACATGTGGCGGTAGAAAGAGATATTCTCATCCAGTCCCCACTCACAGGAACAATGGTCAATCATGATGTTTCCCACGGGGTTGCCGCCGAAGGAGTCTTCGCGGTACCACACATGGGTGTTACCCCGGCGGAAACGCATGTATCTGACGATGACGTCGTGGGTATTGACCTGGAAGCTCTCGCCTGCGATACAGACGCCATCGCCCGGAGCCGTTTGCCCGGCAATCGTGATGTACGGAGCGCGTACGATGATAGGAGTCTTCAGACGGATGATGCCACTGACGTTGAACACGATGATGCGTGCGCCGCCTTGCTCACAGGCCCAGCGGAAAGAGCCGGGACCGTCATCATTGAGGTTCGTCACCGTGACCACTTTTCCGCCACGGCCACCAAAAGTGTACATGCCACCACCCTCAGAACCTGGGAAAGCCGGTATCTTTGCCTGACGGAGGTCATAGGGACGGAAAGCCCAGGGTACGTAAGGCCGGCCTTCCATGGCTTCCTTCTTCACAATCGGGAAGGCTACTGCCCAGGCCGAATCGGAATGCGCTGTCCACACCCGCTGCAACGAGTCGAACTTTTCCTGCGCCGCTTGTGTGATCTGCGGATACTGGGCCCTTGCTGCTATAGACAAGAGTAGCAGGGGGCATACCGCCAAAGTCTTTATCTGTTTCATCTTGTTTCTTGGTTTTAAGATAAGACGCAAACGCGATCGTTTTGTCATCATCCGAGAGCAATTATTGTCGGGTATTCTTGGACGACTTTTGAAACTCGCGGGGCGTCATGCCGAAGCGTTTACGGAAACACTTGCCGAAGTAGCCGGTGTCGGAGAATCCACAGTGGAAGGCGACATCCTGGATAGGCAGGTCGGTCGTCTTCAGCAGGTCGACGGCATGGGAAAGGCGGCGCTCCTTGACATAGTCCTTAGGTGCCATCCCTGTGAGACTTTTCATGCGTTTGAAGAATGTGCTGCGGCTCATGCCGAGCTCCTTGGCGATGCTTTCTATCTCGAAGTTGTCAACTTGGAGGTGGTGATCGATGAAGTCCTTGACCCGTTCAAGAAAAGCCTTGTCTTGCTGCTGGAGGTAGAACTGCTTCTTAAATTCCGTCAGTTTCGACTGCACATAGAGGTCATTCTTTAGTCGGATCTGGTATTTGGCATAGCGAATGACGAAATAGAGCGCTGTCAAAAAGAGCAGTGCATAGAGGGTGTATGCCCACCACGTAGCCCACCAGGGTGGTAGGATGATGAGGGTAAGTCGCCGTGTGCCATGATGAAGCGGGTTGGCGGCATCGGTAGCCTTAACCACAAAGGTATAGGTCCCCGGTGGCACATTGGTATAGGAGGCTGTCCTGCTGTGTCCGTTGTGGTGCCAGTCCTCATCATAGCCTTCCAACCGGTAGTCGTAGATGACCCGGTTGTTTCCAAGGTTGCTGAGCCCCGCAAACTCAAGTTGGAACATCCGCTGGTCGTGCCTGAGTGTGATCGTGTCGGCATATTCGATGGCAGAATGTATTGGTGACGGGTCATGCAGTGTTCGGATGTCGGCGTTGTTCACTCTGCATCCAACGATGAAGACGGGTAGTAGGCCCCCGCTGGCTCTCAGATGGGCAGGGTCGAAAGCGAGAATGCCCGATTTTGTACCGATCCATATCTGTCCGTTCCGGCAGGTGAGAATAGAGGCCTCTTCCACTTCCACGTTGGGAAATCCTTCACTGCTTCCGAATGTTCTTATCCGGCCGTTGGGCGGACTGAAACACGATACGGCACTGCCGTTGCACAGCCAGATTTGTCCTTGCCGGTCTTCGGTCATAGAGAGGATGACGTCATTGTGCAACCCTTCATTGGTACCATAAGTCGTAAATGACGGTTGGGTGGGGTGCTCGGGAGAGGCCTTGAGGAGACTGAAACCGCCACCAAAGGTACACATCCAGATATTCTGTTGATGGTTGCGATAAAGGTTATACACATCGGTGTTGGCAAGGGTGTTGGTGCGCGTACGATGATAGGTACAGAATCTTATATCGGAAGGCTTGCGGAAATGAATATCGAAGGACATCAGACCGTCTATCGTACCTACCCACATGCGGCCTTGCCGGTCTTCGGCCATATTTCTCACTTCAAGATAGAGTCCGTATTCAGGATAATGGGTGAAGCCATTGTGAATGTTGTAGAAGACCGTCTTGCCCCGTTGCCGTGCCATGAGGTTGAGGCCGCCGTCGAGTGTCCCCACCCAGATATGGTGTAGGCGGTCCTCGTAGGTGAAATAGACGTTGTTGCCACTGAGCGAGGTCTTGTCGTTGGGATTGTGTTTATAATGGATGAAGTCCCAACTGCCTTTCCCGTTAGGGATGGCTTCGGCGAGTCCGTCACCTTTCGTGGAGAGCCATAGATGGTGCTGATGATCCTCCATGATGTGATAGACGCTGCCAATATGGTACTGGGCATAGTCGTAGGTGTTGATTACTGTGCCTCGGGCATCGAGCACAAGAAGCTTTTTGCTTCGCATGCCGACGAGAATACGGCCGTCGCGGAGCTGGAAAAGCGCTTTCACGCCGTCGTGTGCTTCGATAGGCAGCGGGATAATTCTGAACTGTGGGATAGGAGTGATAATCTGATAGACGCCGTTTCCGGTGGCAAGCCATTCCACATGATCCCGGCTCATGCAACGGTCGAAGATGGTCAGGCCTGAAGCCGAAGGCTGAGGTGAAGCTGTGCTAAGGGCTTTCTGTTGTAGATACAAGCGCCATTGCGAACGGTTCCAGTGATGACCAGTTGTCGGCTCTACTAAAATATGGTAAGCACTGTCTACCCATATTGCTTCTTTATGAGTGACGACAAATAGGG
>CALJCU010000291.1 GCA_938023885.1 uncultured Prevotella sp.
CTTCAGAGGTAACAAAAAGCGTTAAGCACATTGAAGATTTAATGAATTCAAAATTTGGCGATCCATCAAATCCACTATTGGTAAGTGTGCGTTCAGGGGCACGTGCATCAATGCCAGGCATGATGGATACTATTTTGAATCTTGGTTTGAACGACGAAGTTGTAGAAGGTCTTGCAAAGAAAACTGGTAACGAACGTTTTGCCTACGATAGTTATCGTCGCTTTGTGCAGATGTATGGAGATGTGGTTTTAGGAATGAAGCCCGAAAACAAGGAAGATATTGATCCATTCGAGGCTATTATTCAGAAAGTAAAGGCGAAACGCGATATTAAGTTGGACAACGAAATGAATGTTGACGACCTGAAGGAACTCGTTGCTGAATTTAAGAAAGCCATCAAAAACCAGACAGGAAAGGATTTCCCCTCAAATCCGATGGAACAACTTTGGGGAGCTATTTGTGCCGTGTTTACATCATGGATGAACGAACGTGCTATACTTTATCGTAAGATGGAGGGCATTCCACAAGAATGGGGTACAGCCGTTACCGTTCAGGCAATGGTATTCGGCAACATGGGCGATACTTCTGCGACGGGAGTATGTTTCTCTCGCGACGCTGGTAATGGAGAAAATGCTTTCAACGGCGAATATTTGGTAAATGCACAAGGTGAAGATGTAGTTGCAGGAATACGTACACCACAGCAAATTACATTAAAAGGTTCACGGAAATGGGCAGAGCAACAAGGAGTCGATGAGGATATCCGTCGTACAAAGTTCCCTTCAATGGAAGAAGCTATGCCTGAGATTTATGCCCAGCTTAATGCCATTCAAGACAAATTGGAGAAACATTACCACGATATGCAGGATATGGAGTTTACTGTACAAGATGGTAAACTTTGGTTCTTGCAGACTCGTAACGGCAAGCGCACGGGTACGGCAATGGTCAAGATTGCAATGGACTTGCTCAAAGAAGGCGAAATCGACGAAAAAACAGCTATTCTGCGCTGCGAACCAAATAAACTAGACGAACTCCTTCACCCTGTATTCGATAAAGAAGCATTAGCACAAGCTAAAGTTCTTACACGCGGACTACCTGCATCGCCTGGTGCTGCAACAGGACAAATAGTATTCTTTGCCGACGATGCTGCAAAATGGCACGCAGACGGACACAGAGTTATTATGGTCCGTATAGAAACTTCCCCTGAAGATTTGGCTGGAATGTCGGCTGCCGAGGGTATTCTTACTACTCGTGGCGGTATGACTTCTCACGCTGCAGTTGTTGCCCGTGGTATGGGGAAATGCTGCGTCAGTGGAGCTGGTGGCATTATTGTAGATTACAAGAAACGTACTGTCAAGATTGACGGAACAGTATTGCACGAAGGCGACTATCTCTCTTTGAACGGTACTACAGGTGAAGTGTATTATGGTGAGGTGAAAACAAAAGCAGCTGAAGTTACGGGCGACTTTGCCCAACTTATGGAACTTTGCAACAAATATACTAAATTGCGTGTCCGTACAAATGCAGACACACCACGCGATGCTGAAGTTGCTCGTACATTTGGTGCTGTCGGAATTGGTCTTTGCCGTACAGAACACATGTTCTTCGAGGACTTGAAGATTAAGGCTATGCGAGAAATGATTCTTGCTGATTCTGTAGAAGGTAGGGAAAAAGCGCTCGAGAAATTATTGCCATACCAAAAACAAGACTTCTATGGTATCTTGAAATGTATGGACGGCATGCCGGTCAATATCCGTCTGCTCGACCCGCCTCTCCATGAGTTTGTCCCCCACGATATCAAGGGTCAGAAGGCGATGGCTGACGAAATGGGCAAGAGTCTGGAGTTCATCCAGAAGCGTGTGGCGTCTCTTGCAGAGATCAACCCCATGCTCGGTCTCCGCGGTTGCCGTCTCGGCATCACCTACCCGGAGATTACGGTAATGCAGACCAGGGCCATCCTCGGCGCTGCCTTGCAGTTGAAAAGCGAGGGTTTTGATCCCCGTCCGGAGATCATGGTGCCGCTCGTTGGTACTGAGAAGGAGCTGGAGGCTCAGCAGCAGGTCATCAAGACGGCTGCCAGGGAGCTCTTCCGGGAGACAGGCATGTCCATCGAGTTCAAACTCGGCACAATGATAGAGATTCCGCGTGCTGCCCTGACAGCTGATCAGATTGCGAGACACGCCGATTACTTCTCCTTTGGCACCAACGACCTTACACAGATGACTTTCGGCTACAGCCGTGATGATGCGGCACGCTTCCTGCCTACCTATCTCGACCAGAAGATTCTCGACGCTGACCCGTTCCAGGTGCTTGACCAGACGGGTGTCGGTCAGCTTGTCGAGCTGGGTGTGAGGCGGGGACGCTCCACGAACCCGACATTGAAATGCGGTATCTGCGGTGAGCACGGGGGCGAGCCCTCATCCGTGAAGTTCTGTCACCGTGTAGGTCTCGACTACGTGAGCTGCTCTCCTTTCCGCGTACCTGTCGCCCGCCTCGCTGCCGCACAGGCAGCGGTGGAGGGGTAATCCGTGCGGTGGCCGGGCTTGTGCCGGCCGCTGCGCCGGGTGATGCCCACCTTGCCAAGCAGCCATTTATCCTGCTCTGCGATTGTCATATGACTGTTGTCCAGGACGATCGCGTCGGGAGCCTGGCGCAAAGGAGAGGCCGCACGGTGCGTGTCGATATAATCGCGCTGCTGCACGTTCTTCAGGATATCGGCATAGTCAGCCGGCTGTCCCTTAGCCTGAAGCTCGTCGAAGCGGCGCTGCGCACGCACCTCGGGGGAAGCAGTGACAAAAATCTTCAGCTCGGCATCGGGAAACACCACGGTGCCGATGTCCCGTCCGTCCATCACAACACCTTTCCCGCGTCCCATGGCCTGCTGCTGTCTGACAAGCGCCTCGCGGACGAAGGGTATGGCAGCGATGGGACTGACGTGTGAGCTGACTTCCATGCCGCGTATCTCACGCTCCACGGGCTCTCCGTTGAGACAGGTCTCGGGGAGACCGGTCTCATTGTTCGGCCTGAATGAGATGTGTATCTCAGGCATCAATTTCTCCAGTTCATCTGTCTTTACACTCCCGTCAGCATTGAAGAGCTGATGGCGAAGGGCAAAGAGTGTGACAGATCGGTACATCGCACCTGTATCCACATAAACATAGCCAAGTTTTCTGGCGAGTGCCTTTGCCATCGTACTCTTCCCGCAAGAGGAATAGCCGTCGATGGCAATTGTTATTTTTCTCATATTTTATTGTTATAGTGCTCAATGGTGTCCGTGCGGTGGCCAGAATATCGCAAATGTCGCGCGTCGCAATAAGTGTTTTTCGGTGCACTACATCGAATACGCGATGCTGATGTCGATGCTGGAGCACGACACATGATATTTGCCCCAGCTCACAGCAGCCTTGAAACGGTTCAATGCAAGGCCGGCACCAAGGCTCAACCCTGCTCCATGACTGTCTGACTTCCCGTCAGAGCCCGTGATCCTCATCCCGTCGGCCCTGCGGAAATTATACCCCAGACCTATCCAGAAGCTGTCGGAAAGGAGGGCATCGGCACCGATGACCAGATGGTTGACAGCCTTGTAATGAGGATGGTTAAGGTCGACAAGCGTGGCATGAACACGAAGAGGCATGTTCGTGAAGTGCTTGGAGACACCGAGCTGCATGTCGAAAGGCATACGGTTGTAATTCTCGTCATAAGCCTTCAGCTCACCTCCCAGGTTTTTCAGAACCAATGAGAGCGACCACTCACGGTCCGGGTCATAATAATTAATTCCGAGGTCCACGCCCACCGCAATACTGTTGTAGTCAGCAATATAAGAGGTGATAAACTTTGCCGTGATACCTCCTGAGACCCTGTCGGTCAACAAATAGGAGAAATAACCGGCTAAGGAGATGTCTCTGGCAGAGAACTCTCCGAGCTCCACATTGTTCTCATCTGTCTCCTTCATCTTTCCATAGTCGAGGTATTGTCCCGACACTGCCCACGAGGCCCGCTCACCGACGGCACGGTTGAAAGAGGCACTGGCTGTCTTTGCCCCCTCCATATAGGTCATATAATTGAGGTTCCGTGACAGAAGACAACAATGCGGGGTTATTGAAGATCAGCGCCTCATCATCATCTGTCATTGTGACGTTGTCCCCTCCAAGGGCAGCGGCATGAGCAGAGACAGGCAGCCGGAGGAAGTTGTAACCCGTCTGACTGTCGTTCTGAGCAGAAGCTTCTGCAAGGAAGCAGAAGGCCGATAGAATGACAAAGAGTGCCCTTTTCATTTATTTTTTCCAAATTATTCCGCAAAAGTACTGCTTTTCTTGTAGAATAACTGTACTTTTGCAATGGAGTTTTGACTATATAACGTCATTACCTGACAATAAATTGTGATGACATCATAATTACGCGGTTAATTTTATATTGAATGGATATTAAGAAAAGCGACAAGGCCAATTTGGACAATCATCGTTCGACAGGGTTTCTGCTCGGTCTCATCCTTGCACTGGCCCTGCTTTTCGCTGCTTTCGAATATACCTCCCGCCCACAGAGCTACAACAAGGACGACTCAATGCTTGACGACCTCGCCGAAGACCTCACGATGAGGCCGGCACTTCAGGAGACCAGGGATATGGTCTCAGCCATTGCGGCACCCGCCTCAAAAGCCATCACACAGAACGTACAGGAGGTAGCGCATACAGACAACTCCGACAAAATCGCACCGGTCACGAGTAAACTTGTTATCGGCAGCGGTCAGGCCGTACAGAAAGATGCCGATGTCACCGAAGCGCTCCCACAGGTCACGGCAGACAAGGACTCTGTCGAGATGCGCACCGTAGAACAGATGCCTGAGTTTCCCGGCGGAATTGTACAGTTCATGAAATGGATCACGCGCAACCTGCATTATCCTCCTCAGGCGCAACAGCAGAAGATACAAGGCAAGGTCGTGGTCTCGTTCATCATCAACAAGGATGGGTCCGTATCCGCACCTGCCATTGTGAAATCAGCAGGCCCGTTGCTTGACGGCGAGGCGATGCGTGTCGTGAAGATGATGCCGCGATGGAAACCGGGCATTCAGGACGGCAAGCCTTGCCGCACGATGTTTGCCGTCCCTATCAATTTCGTTCTGTAAACCTGACAAATAGACTTTTCCAATATGTATACCTCTGACGAACTCTTAACTAAGGTCAACCAGTGTCTCGCGGCTCTTCCCTACAGTCGCAGGCCCTCAAGTCTGTATGAGCCTGTTCGTTATGTGCTCTCCATGGGAGGCAAGCGCATCCGTCCGGTGCTGATGTTGCTCGCTTACCAGCTCTATAAGGATGATCCCGAGGCCATCCTCATGCAGGCTGTGGCATTGGAGACTTACCACAACTATACCCTGCTTCACGACGACCTCATGGATAACGCTGACCTCCGCCGCGGCCACGAGACGGTCCACAAGAGATGGAACGCCAACCAGGCCATCCTTTCCGGTGATTCGATGCTTGTGCTTGCCTATGAGCGCATGGCACAGTGCCCCAGGGACAAGCTCGCAAGCGTGCTCTCTGTCTTCACCGAGACAGCTTTGGAGATTGGCGAGGGACAGCAATATGACATTGATTTCGAGAACCGCAATGACGTCAGTGAAAATGAGTATATCGGAATGATCCGTCTCAAGACAAGTGTACTGTTGGCTTGTGCCCTCAAGATAGGCGGCATCCTGGCGGAGGCTCCTGCTGAGGATCTGGCGAATCTCTATAAGTTCGGCGAACAAATCGGTCTTGCCTTCCAGCTTCAGGACGACTATCTGGATGTCTATGGCGACCCGGAGGTTTTCGGCAAAGCCATCGGCGGTGACATCACATCCAACAAGAAGACATACATGCTCATCAATGCCTTCAACCGTGCCAATGACACGCAGCGGGAGGAGCTGATGAGATGGGTAACAGCCAGGGAGTTTGACCGTCAGCGGAAGGTCGCTGCCGTGACCAGACTCTACAACGAGATCGGTATCGGCAAAATGGCCCAGAAGAAGATAGCCTTTTACTTTGAGGAGAGCAGGAAGTACCTTGATGCTGTTAATGTAGCCGAAGAGAAAAAGGCGGAGCTTCGCCGTTATGCGGAGAAGATGATGGCAAGGGAATATTGAATTAATCCTGACCTTATGTCTGATTATCAGTTTATTGACACGCATGCACACCTTGACGGCGAAGAGTTTCAGAACGACTTGCCACAAGTGATCCGACGTGCAAAGGAGGCTGGGGTAGGGGCGGTTTTCGTTCCCGGCATCAACGCTGCTTCTGTAGAGAGCGTGATGCGCGTCTGCCACGAATATCCCGATTATTGTTACCCGATGATTGGTTTACAGCCGGAGGAGGTACGGGAAGACTGGCGCGGGGTCCTGGCGATGATGAAAGTCAGGTTAGGGGATAATCTCCGGCAACACGCTGATACCTCGGACGGCGGTCCTGCCTACATCGCCCTAGGGGAGTGTGGGCTTGACTTCTATTGGAGCCGAGAGTATGAGAAGGAACAGCTTGCCGCTTTTGAGGAACAAGTAAAATGGTCGGTAGAGACACGGCTGCCACTGATGATCCACTGCCGGAAGGCGCAAAACGAGTTGTTGCATATCATGAAGCCCTATGAGAAAGAGCTCCCGGGCGGTGTCTTCCATTGCTTCACCGGCAATCAGAAAGAGGCAGAGGCATATCTGCGCTTCGATAAGTTCGTGCTTGGGGTGGGGGGCGTCTCAACGTTCAAGAGCAGCCATCTCCGTGAGGTTCTGCCGGTCGCCGTTCCCCTGTCGCGTATTGTCCTTGAGACTGACAGCCCTTATATGGCACCCGTACCCAACCGTGGCCAGCGTAACGAGAGCGCCTTCGTGCGTCTTGTGCTCGAGAATATCGCCCGGTGTTATGATTCCACTCCCGAGGAAGTGGCACATATCACAAACAAGAATGTGAGGCGGATCTTCCCACGATACAACAATGCCTCGAAATAGCCGTAACAGCTCTGTTTCCTGAATCCATCTCTTTCCTCTAGAGAAAAAATAAATTCCTTTATCCGACTGGTGTATAATTGGAAAATTTTATGTAGGTTTGACACATCAGAACTCATTAAATGCTTATCAAACATGAACGGAAGACTATTGATTACGACACTTTTCGCGGGTATGACCAGCATCCATTAACCCTTATGATGATGCTGGTGATGTGAGAAAAATTGTTAGTTCCGCTTTGCCTTCTTTTTGAGTTTTAGACTAGGGATATTTATTTTCTCTCCCACTTTAAGACTGCGC
>CALJCU010000292.1 GCA_938023885.1 uncultured Prevotella sp.
ATTTGATCGATATACCAGTCGGTTTGCAGGTAGCTGAGGTTGCAAACACGCGCATCGGTGCGCACGCCTTCAACGTCCTGGTTATACCATAACGGGAAAGTGTCGTTGTCTCCATTGGTAAACAGGATAGGCGCGCCAGCGTCTTGTAGTGTCATTAAGTAGTTTTGGCCGAAGTCTCTACATGTGTATCGTCCTGACCTGTCGTGGTCATCCCACGTCTGGCTCACCATCTGGACGGGCACTAACAGGCATAACAGCGCAGCAATGCTACTTACCAACGTTCCGTGAAGCTTCAGGTATTTGTTGAGCAAATCGATGACAGCTGCTACACCTATGCCGCACCAGATGGCGTAAGCATAGAACGAACCCGCGTAGGCATAGTCACGTTCGCGCGGCTGTACGGGCGTCTGGTTCAGGTAAATCACTATGGCAAGTCCCGTCATAAAGAAGAGAAAGGCCACCACCCAGAACTGTCTGATGCCGCGTTTACCGCGAAAAGCCTGCCAGAACAGTCCGATGAGGCCCAGCAACAACGGCATACAGTAGAACACATTATGACCTTTGTTGGTCTTCAATTCGTCAGGAAGCATGTCCTGATTGCCCAGCCTTGCATCGTCAAGAGGCTTAATACCTGTTATCCAGTTGCCGTGTTCCAGCTCGCCATTACCCTGAATGTCGTTCTGCCTTCCGGCAAAATTCCACATGAAATAGCGCCAGTACATAAAGTTACACTGGTAGGAAAGGAAGAACCTGATGTTGTCAATCTGCGACGGCATCTTCACCGTCATCTGCTCTCCACATCGGTCATAGGGAACCTCTGTGCCCTCAACGCCGCCCATCCACGACTCATAGTCCTGTGTGTGCGCCTGATCGTACATGCGGGGGAACAGCATATTCTGGGCGTATTTGTACTTATTCTTGTGCGAAACAACAAAGTAAGAGTCTTTCTCATCCTTAGAAGCCTTCTCTTTACGCTCATAGACAGGCGCTCCCTCCTTAAATTTATAGTGCATTCCATCCTCTGCTACTGCCGGTTGACTCGTATAAGCCTGACCGTAGAGTAGGGGACGATCACCATACTGATCACGACTCAGGTAACTACCCAATGTGAAGATATCCTCTGGTGAGTTCTGATCCATCGGAGGATTAGCTGTAGAGCGAATAACTATTACGGCATAAGATGAGTAACCGATTATCAGCATCAGCATACATAGTAAAGCTGTGTTCTTGACACGTGCAGATACTAACATTACTGGTTGCTTCTTACCATCCTTGTTAACTGGTCTGCGCCAGCGCAAAAGGAAGAAAACAATGGCTAAAACAACGATTCCGATGAAGAAAGCACTCCATCCATAACCATAGAAAGGAATACCAATTAAGGCAAAAGCCAATAGGAATGCTATGTTCTGGCGAGCCTGACTCTTATCCTGATAAGTCTCATAAATGCCCCACACAAAAGCGGATACAAGCAGTACTATATATATAATGGTACCCGTGTTGAATGGCATGCCCAAGGTGTTAGTAAAGAACAATTCAAACCATCCACCTACGGTGATAATACCTGGAACAACGCCATAAAGCACGGCTGCAACCAGTATGACAGACACGAGCAGAGCTAACAATGAACCTTTCAAGTTGGCATCTGGTACCTTTTTATAATAGTAAATTAGAACGATGGCAGGGATACAAAGGAGGTTCAACAGGTGTACACCGATTGAAAGACCAGTCATATAGAAGATTAAAACCAACCATCTGTCGGAATGTGGTTTGTCTGCTGCATCTTCCCACTTGAGTATCAGCCAGAACACAACAGCAGTGAAGGCAGATGAGTAAGCATACACTTCACCCTCAACAGCAGAGAACCAGAACGTATCGCTGAAGGTGTAGATCAATGCACCGACAAGACCTGCTCCCTCAATAGCAATAGTCTTTGCAAGTGACGGAGTATCACCATCACGAACGATAAGACGGCGTGAAAGATGAGTAATAGTCCAAAACAAGAACATGATACAAGTAGCCGACAGCAATGCACTCATCGTGTTGACCATCTTTGCAACTTGTGTTGGATCACTCGCAAAGTGTGAGAATAGATTAGCAGTAAGCATGAAGAACGGTGCCCCGGGAGGGTGACCTATCTCTAACTTATAGCCTGTTGTAATGAATTCTGGACAGTCCCAAAAGCTGGCTGTCGGCTCAATTGTGGAACAATAGAC
>CALJCU010000293.1 GCA_938023885.1 uncultured Prevotella sp.
TACATCTACGCGCCTATCGCTAACCGTCTCGGACTCAACAAGATAAAGACAGAACTCGAAGACCTCAGCTTTAAGTTTGAGCATCCGGAAGAGTACGACCGTATCATGCAGAAACTCTCGATGACGGAGAGAGAACGTCAAGGCCTCTTCGACAGTTTCACCGCTCCTATCCGTGAGTCGCTTGACAAGATGGGCTTTACCTATCACATAAAAGCGCGTGTCAAGAGTCCCTACTCCATCTGGTGTAAAATGCAGAACAAGCACGTCACGTTTGAGGAGATTTACGACATCCTCGCCGTGAGAATCGTGTTCATCCCGAAAGACCGTAACGATGAGATCAACGAGTGCTTTCAGATATATGTCGCCCTCAACCAAATCTATAAGAGTCATCCTGACCGTCTGCGCGACTGGGTCAACCATCCAAAGGCCAATGGCTATCAGGCACTACATGCCACAATGATGTCGAAGCAAGGCAAATGGATTGAGGTACAGATACGCTCCGACCGCATGGATGACATTGCAGAGCAAGGATTTGCGGCTCACTGGAAATATAAAGAGAAGAACTCCACCGATGAGGATACGGAACTGAACAAATGGCTCGGAACTATCAAGGAAATCCTTGACGACCCGCAGCCGGATGCCATGGATTTCCTCGACTCCATCAAACTGAACCTCTTTGCTACTGAGATCTTCGTCTTCACGCCAAAAGGTGAGGTGAAGACGCTCCCTTCAGGCAGTACCGTACTCGACTTCGCTTTCCAGATTCACACGTTCCTCGGCAGCCACTGTATCGGTGCCAAGGTCAACCACCGCCTCGTGCCACTGAGCCATAAACTACAGAGCGGTGACCAGGTAGAGGTGCTGTCGTCCAACTCACAGCATGTACAGCCGTCATGGATCAACTTTGTCTCAACGGCCAAGGCACGCTCGAAGATCCAGGCTATCCTCCACAGGGAGAGCCGTGAGCAACAGGTAGCAGGTGAGGATATCTTCAAACAATGGCTCAAGGATAAAGACCTCCAACCTTCTCCCGACATCATCAGCAAGTTGTGTACTCTGCATGAAATAGACACTCAGGAGAACTTCTTCGTTGCCCTGGGCAAGAAGACGGTAATTCTTAGTGACAAAGATCTCGAGGCGCTGAATGAGAAGAAGTCGTCTTCGGTATCCGGATGGAAGAAGTTCGTGCCATTCATTGGACGGAAAAAGAGAGAAGAGGCTACGCATCCTGTCAGCAAGGAGCTGCTCGTGGCCGACGAGAACTTCAATAAGAAGATTCCGTGTGTTATCTCCGAGCGTACCATCGGCATGTATCTCTTCCCACAGTGTTGCCATCCTATTCCTGGCGATGACATCCTCGGGTTCATTGATAACAAAGGACATGTGGAGATCCATAAGCACTCATGCCCCACAGCGAGCAAGCTCAAGGCGAGCTTCGGCCCGCGTATCCTCGATGCGACATGGGACATGCACCGCATCCTCTATTTTGATGCGACAATTGAGGTGGAAGGCATCGACCGCAAAGGCATCCTCCACGATGTGGCTGAGATTATCTCCCACAAGATGAACATTAATATCCATAAGGTGTCGTTCACCGCTGATGAAGGTATCTTCTGTGGTCAGATAGAGCTCCGCGTGCACGACCGCGAAGACGTTAAGACCATCATCGGACGGCTGAAGAAGGTCGATGACCTCAAGGAGGTCAGGCAGATATTGTAATTATATTAAGTCCAGATGCTTCTTGATGTCCTGAAGCTCGGATAAGGTGTCCTGCAACAGCGTGATGACCTCCGAGCTCTTATCCGCTCCTTCACGGTTGTTTTTCAGATATTCGCGCGCGGCTGCTATTTTGAAGCC
>CALJCU010000294.1 GCA_938023885.1 uncultured Prevotella sp.
TGTTGCGCTGGTGCTGACGTATTCCTCGTATGTGGCCGAGGTGCTGCGCGCCGGCGGTCATGGTCACGCACAGTGCTGCTAATGCTAATGCTAATGCTGCTTTTTTCATAATAGATAGTGTTTGGATATTGGACAATATGTTAGAACTTGAACATCCCCATCAGCTGAATCTGTGTGGCTCCGCTCTTGCCAATGGCGTCTTTTGCGTCGTCGGTGTACCGGGAATAGCCCACGTTGCACTGAATCTTGAGATTCTTCATCAGTTCATAGGTCAGGCCGGCGAGGATGCGGTTGTAGTTGTTTGCCGTGGTGGTGTTCACCTTATCGCGGTACAGGTCGTAGCGCACAACAGGCAGCCACTTGCCGATATGGTAGGCTGCGAGTGCATAGAAGCCGTCCTCCTTTACGTACTCGTCGGCTGCAATATGGCCGTACTCGGCGCGGAGGTCGAGGCCCATCGGGTCGTTGTACCAAGCGCCGACGATGAACCGATTCATGTCTTGATTGACAAGAGCAACCCCGTTTTCATCCGTGGCGCCTCCGAGGCTGGTGTTGTATTCGCCCCAATTGTAGGAAGCCTTGATGTTGAGCAGCTTGATGGGCCTGATTTCGATAGCTGCTACCAGGTCTTTGCTCTTGTTGTTGTCGTCCTTCATGGGGATGCTCCCGTTAGATAGCGAGAGATTGTAGCTCAAGTAGCTGAATCCCTGGTCGGCATTTGAAAAGAGGTCCCCGAAAACCATAACGCCAAGGTCACGTCCATAGTCAACGATGTTGTAAGAAATCGCATTGCGGCACACCATTCGGTAGCAAATGTTGGAGAAATCAACCGTTTCCAGTGTGGCAGGAGAGATGTCATAGTTCTCGTATCCTAATGGCAGGTAATACTGTCCGGTTCGGATTTTGAACACTGGCGTGATGTTGGCAGTGGCGAAGGCATCCATCACCTGGATGTTCTTCTGTCCGTTTCCGTTCGTGGAGCCTGTGATACCATTGAAGGCCTCAATCTGCAAGCGGACGGAAACCTTGCTGATGACATTGGCGTCCATAATCAGGCGAAGCCGCTTAGCTTGGAAAGAAGAAGTGTGGTTACCTGCACTATTGTAGTTCCAGCCGGTTTGGAGATAGCCGGAAAACTTTGGCATCTTGGCGAGGATCTTCTCCCAGGAGGAGGGCTCTTTTTCGCCAGTGGTAGCGGTTTTGTTTTCAGTCGCGGCAGATTCGAGCGCTCCAGTGTCCGGCGCATTTTCCTTCGACGTGTTCAGGTCGGGCTGATTGTTCCCGTCTGATGCATACGTGGGACTGGCCAGCATAAGCAAGCACGCAATAGATAATAATTCCCTTCTCATAAGTCTTTGTTGTTAAAGTGGACCATTAGATTGATGGTAGCGATATCTCTCAACCGAAGTATGAACAGGCAGAGTTCTGGTAATCATAGGCACGCTTGCCTGGCGCCGGACAAGAGTGTCATTCACGCGACCGTCTGAGCAGGTCTCCGAACTCAGCGATGCTGAGTGCCGTGATATCCGGCTGACGCTCATATTGCAGCGATTGCTCTAAGGTTGTTTCTCCCGAAAGCACAAGCACCCCTAGAGAACCTGCGTTCTGAGCCGTAGCCACATCAGTATAGATGCGGTCGCCACACATGGCTATCTCGTCGGACTGCAGACCGTATTTATCCCTGATGCAGTAGAGCATGTTGGGATTGGGCTTGCCAATGACGACATCGGGCTTACGCTTTGTAGCCCCCTCGATAGCTTTGCAGATGGAACCGCAGTCGACGAGGATGGTGGGTTGGTCGGTAGGACATACCCAATCGGGGTTTGTGGCGATGTAGGGGACTTTGGCCTTGGAGGCCCACCAGGCGGCACGACAGAGGCGCGAATAGACAAGCGTCGTGTCAAATGCAACAACAAGTATATCAGGGCGTTCGTCAGGAGTGTCGGCGCACAATTCAAAGCCGGCCTTGCGAAACTCCTCCTGCATGCTCGGCGTACCGAGGGCGAAGATCTTTCTTGCCTTCGGGTAATGTTGGTGGATATAATCGATGGTGGCTATCGAGGATGTGTACATCTGGTCCTCGTCGACTTCTATGCCGAGTCCCTTCAGCTTGCGGAGATAGTCATCAGCATTTTTCGTCGGGTTGTTGGTGAGGAAAGAATAGCTGATGCCAAGTTTTCGCAGAGTATCGAGAAAGGGCTGCGTGTATGGGAAGAGCGTATTGCCAAGATAGATGGTCCCGTCCATATCAAGCGCCACGTGCTTGATCTTTCCCAATGCCTTCAGCAAGGCTTTGTGGTTCATCGGAGAGATATATTTATCAAATTGCATAGTTTCAGTGCTTTTGATGTTTAGTCCTCATATTTGATATTCTTGGCGCGCTCATATCCGTCACGAGGTGCTTCCCACATGGATAGAAGTACGAACATGCCGATAACCGCTACCACAATAATGGTCTCGAACACACGGGTCCAGCCGTAGATGTCAGCGACATACCCCACAAGTAACCCGGAGAGTCCCGACCCGATATAGCCGAGGATACCTGCAATACCGTTGGCTCTGGCTGAGGCTTCCTTTGTAGCTTGGTTTCCGAGTTCAATGCCGATGAGTGCCTGTGGACCGTAGACGCAGAAGCCGGCACCAACGAGCACCGCAGCTGTCAACGTGAGGCTGGCATGCTGGGGGAGGAAACGGAAGATCGTCATGAACAATGCTGCACCAGCCATGCAAAGCACACACATGTGGTGACCTTTGCCATGAAAGATATGGTCGGTTGCCCAGCCGGCGAAGAGAGTGCCGCAGATACCTGCTATTTCAAAAGCGGCAACAGTCCAGCCTGCTTGAGATATATCCAAGCCACGGCTTTCTGTGAGGAACTTAGGCCCCCAGTCAAGAATACCCATACGCACGACATAGACAAAGAGATTGGCAATGCAAAAAGTCCATACCCAACGGTTCTTCCACACCATGACCATTTCAAATTTCTTGCGGT
>CALJCU010000295.1 GCA_938023885.1 uncultured Prevotella sp.
CATACCTCGTCTGCGGATTCACGCTGAGGCCGTAAGGCCTCTCCCCTGTCCCCTCCCCCGTAGGGAGGGGAAGAATTACCCAGATAAACGGGTGTATTCGGAAAATTAATATCGAATAATTATAAAATAACGAATTAATAAAACTACAAATAAATTCGCTGTATCTCCGCACACTTTACACCTCAATCACCCTCCCTACGGGGGAGGGACGGGAAGAGGCCAAGGAGGGCCGGGGAGAGGCTTATAAAACAACAACTTTATGACCAACGAAAGATTTGATGCCGTAGTGACCGCCTCCCACAAGAAGCCGGTCGAGGTGATCACCCCTGTGGAGCGCCCCTCCGAATATTTTGGCAAGAAAGTTTTCAACCGTGCCAAGATGTACAAGTATCTGCCTGCTGATGTTTATCAGAAGCTCATCAACGTTATCGACAATGGTGCCACGCTGGACCGTTCCATCGCTGACGCTGTAGCTAAAGGCATGAAGCAGTGGGCTGACGAGAACGGTGTGACACACTACACGCACTGGTTCCAGCCTCTGACAGAGGGCACCGCCGAGAAGCACGACTCTTTCATCGAGCACGACGGTAAGGGCGGCATGATTGAGGAGTTCTCCGGTAAGCTCCTCGTCCAGCAGGAGCCGGATGCATCCAGCTTCCCCTCCGGTGGCATACGATCAACCTTCGAGGCTCGCGGTTACTCTGCGTGGGACCCGACAAGCCCCGTGTTCATCATGGATGACACGCTCTGCATCCCGACTATCTTCATCTCTTATACCGGTGAGGCTCTCGACTACAAGGCTCCGCTGCTGCGCGCCCTGCATGCCGTGAATGTCGCCGCCACCGATGTGTGTCATTATTTCTATCCAGATGTGAAGAAGGTCTTCTCTAACCTCGGTTGGGAACAGGAGTACTTCCTCGTAGACGAGGACCTCTACGCCGCACGTCCTGACCTCATCCTCACCGGCCGTACCCTGATGGGCCATGAGAGTGCTAAGAACCAGCAGATGGACGACCACTACTTCGGAACTATTCCTGAGCGTGTGCAGGCATTCATGAAAGACCTCGAGATTCAGGCCCTCGAGCTCGGCATCCCTGTGAAGACACGTCACAACGAGGTGGCACCAAACCAGTTTGAGTGTGCGCCTATCTTTGAGGAGACCAACCTTGCCGTAGACCATAACATGCTGCTCATGTCGCTCATGAAGCGTGTGGCTCACAGGCACGGCTTTGAGGTGCTGCTTCACGAGAAGCCTTTCGACGGCATCAACGGTTCCGGTAAGCATAACAACTGGTCACTGTCCACCGACACGGGTATCCTCCTGCACGGCCCAGGCAAAACCAAGGAAGACAACCTCCGCTTCGTGGTCTTCATCGTGGAGACACTCATGGCTGTATACAAGCACAACGGTCTGCTCAAGGCCAGCATCATGGATGCAGGCAATGCCCATCGGCTGGGCGCCAATGAGGCACCTCCAGCCATTATCTCTTCGTTTCTCGGCAGGACGGTGTCCGATGTGCTCGAGCATATCATGAAGTCAGACAAGGACGCACTGGTCATCAAGGGTAAGGAAGGTGTGCAGATTGATATCCCGGAAATTCCTGATATCATGCGCGATAACACTGACCGGAACCGCACATCACCATTCGCTTTCACCGGTAACCGCTTCGAGTTCCGTGCTGTAGGCTCATCCGCCAACTGCGCAAGTGCACAGATCGTGTTAAACACAGCCGTAGCAGAGGCTCTGACGAACTTCAAGACACGTGTCGACGCTCTCATCGCCAAGGGCGAGGATAAGTTCGCTGCTATTCTCACCATTGTCAAGGAGGACATCAAGACTTGTGCCCCTGTCCACTTCGACGGCAACGGCTACAGTGACGAATGGGTTGAGGAAGCGGCAAAGCGCGGCCTCGATACCGAGAAGTCTGCTCCTGTCATCTTCGACCGTTACCTCGATCCCGAGAACATCAAGATGTTCGAATCTATGGGCGTCATGAAGGAGAACGAGCTCAAGGCACGTAACGAGGTCAAGTGGGAGACCTACACCAAGAAACTGCAGATTGAGGCCCGTGTCCTCGGTGACCTCTCTCTCAACCATATCATCCCTGTCGCCACACACTATCAGTCGATGCTGTCAAAGGACGTTCAAAACCTCATGGTCATCTATGGCGCAGAGAAGGGCAAGCAGCTCTCCGACCGTATTATGAACATCATCGAGCAGATCTCGGAACGCACCGCTACCATCGAGAAAGACGTAGAGGATATGGTCAACGCACGCAAGGTGGCTAACAAACTCACCGACGAGCGTGAGAAGGCGGTAGCTTACCACGACACCGTGGAGACTTGGTTCCATCCTATCCGCTACCAGATCGACAAGCTCGAGCTTGTGGTGGCTGATGAGCTCTGGACTCTGCCTAAGTATCGTGAGCTGCTGTTCATCAGATAATCCAAGTTGAAATAAAATAAAAAGCAATCTATTTCTTTTATTGGTTATTTAAGTTCATACGGGACGGCGTCGTGAGATGTCGCCCCGCCTTTGTGTATTATAGATTAAAAAACAACAAAAGCACGGAGGCGTGCTGAGATTACGAAATAAAAACATTATGTTTGCAGAACATAATAATTGACTCCGTGAAATGAAAAC
>CALJCU010000296.1 GCA_938023885.1 uncultured Prevotella sp.
TGTCAACAGTGGACAGTCGTGGAATGAGAACCGGTCGCGTTGGAGCGGTTATCTACGTCGTGCTGTCCGGCCGGATATGCCTGAGGCTTACAACCGTGTGGCTGTCAAAGCGGTATCAACGCTTATCAGTAACTGGCGGACTAAGCGTGGCGCGTTGCTGCACAATGGCATCGTGCAAAGTATCTCCGTGGGCTATTTCATTGGCTGCTGGGCCTGGGACTGCTGGCGTTTCTCCGCTGCCCTTGCTCCTGTCTTCCCTCAGCTTGCCGAGGACAACATGCGCGTGATGTTCGACTGGCAGCGTGCGGACGGGATGGTGCCCGACTGTGTCTACCCAGACTCCACAGAGAACAACTACCGTGACAGCAAGCCTCCTTTGGCAGCCTGGGCAGTGGATAAAATCTGGGAAGCCACACACGACACGGCATTCGTGCGTTAGATGCTTCCGCGCCTTGAGGCTTACCATCGCTGGTGGTATGCCCATCGCGACCATGACGGAAACAAGCTGTGTGAGTTCGGTGCTACAGATGGTACGTTGGAGGCGGCAGCCTGGGAGAGCGGCATGGACAATGCCGTACGTTTCGACCATGCACACATGGTGCAGAATGGGCCTGCGGCATGGAGCCTCGACAGGGAGAGCGTAGACCTCAATGCCTATCTTGCATTGGAACGGCACCTGATCGCAAAACTCGCCTATGTGACGGGCCAGAAGCCCGGACTCCTTGACTTGGGTAGTGCGAATCTTGACACGCTTGTAGCGCATGCTTTCTACGACGACAGCACCGGTTGGTTCTACGACCGTATGCTTGGGTCCCATAAACTTGTGCGAGAGATGGGATGTGAGGGCTATCTGCCTTTGTGGACAGGCATCGCCACGCAAAAACAGTTCAACGAAGCATGCCGGTGGCTCTCGGATACGACAAAGTTCAACACGTATATACCTTTTCCCACGCTTGCCGCCGACAATCCCCGTTATGATCCGAACGGCTATTGGCGTGGCCCGATCTGGCTGGACCAGACCTATTATGCGATAGCAGCTCTGCGCCGTTACGGCATGACGGGCGCTGCCGACAACTGTACACGGCATGTCTTCGACAGACTGCAAGGCCTTACCGCCGACGCGCCAATCTATGAGAACTATGATGCACATACAGGACGTCCGTTACAGTCGGCCAATTTCGGTTGGAGCGCTGCCCATCTCCTGCTCCTCTATGAGGAAATGGGAAGGTAGAATATATATTTACTCAATAAAACAACCATAATGAATGTAATCATGAACAAATCTACTTTTTCTCTTCTTTTTGCCCTCGAGGTCTCTCTGTCAGTCAGTGCACAGCAACTCGTTGACATTCCTCAACCTTGTCGCATGCACGAAACACCTGTGGAGATTGGCCCTGTCCCTCAGGCTCGTGCCACCCATGAAAGGAAGTATATAATTCCAGTGGTCTTTCATGTCTTTGGTACCAACTTCAATGGGAAAACCGTGACACGGGCGCTTGTGGAGGATGCACTCCGGCGAACCAATGAAGACTTCAATGCGCTCACGACAGGCTCCTTGTGCTCTGGCGACGATGACCCACAGTTTGACAAGCTCAGCACACCTCTCAATATCGAGTTCCGGTTAGCTGAGATAGGGCCTTCGGACGAGCCTACGACGGGCGTTGTCTTCCATCGCCTTGAGAGTGGCTTCGGCGTATACAACCCACCTCGCATGCAACGATATGCCTGGGACAACAAACGCTATATGAATGTCTATATCATGAACGATCTCTATGGCGACGGCGTGACAGATAACTCAGGAGTGTCATGGTATCCCAACTGGGACATGACACGCTTCAAACTGGCCCGTGTCGTCTACAATGGTGCTTACCTCGGCAACAATACTGATGAGAATTTCCGGCGAGTCCTCACCCATGAGTTTGGTCATTTCCTCAACCTTGCCCATACCTTCGACTACGATGATGCTGTCTTTTCCGACGGATGCGGCAAGGGAAAGAATGGTGAGGAGAACCCTGGCGATTATGTGGATGACACGCCGCCTGCCGACCGCCCGCAAATGGGGCCGGAGGACGTCAACTGCTTAGGGCAGAAGACCAACTGGACCAATTACATGAACTATAGTTATGTGAGGACCTCGATGTTCACGCGGGGTCAAGTAGATCGCATGACAACTGCGCTGCAGGATAAATCACGTTCATGCCTTTGGAGTGATGACAACCTTCATAAAGTATTTCTTCCCGATAAGTCTGTGTGTCGCCTGGTGCTCGACAGTAAGCAGGAACTGTTCCCCTCTGATGACAGAGGCGACTACAATACCGACTATGTCTTCACGGTCATCAACGGCCAGACAAAGAACGGCACGCTCGTCTTGGATACCGACTACACAATAGACGGTCTGCCCGATGGGCTTGCTGCGACGGCCGTGGGCGACGGCTCTGTTATCAGACTTAACATCCAGGGCAAGGTGACCTTGGGTGACAGTAAGAAATTCTTTGTCTCTTTCCTCCCGTCCTCATGTCTGTCGACTTCTTTCTACCAAGGCCGGCAGCCGCTGACGCTTGCCGCCGACTACGATGCGTCGGAAGTGGTACCGACAGCTATAGCCCGACCCATGGAGCAGTCATCAGAAATGGCAGTGCATTGTAATAAGTATGGCCAACTTTCTGTCAAGGCTCCCAGGGGTTCTCTTGTCGTGGTGCGGAGCGTCACTGGTGAGGCTCTTCTTGCCTTCCATTCGTCGGGGACAGTCACAACCCTGTCTCTCTCCGGTTATGGTCATGGCCTGTACTTTGTCAGCGTGAATGGCGAGGGTGGAAAGACATGGAAGATTATGTGGTAGGTGACAATCTCATATCTATATTTCGATATCATGTTACGATTTTAGATACACCTATATCC
>CALJCU010000297.1 GCA_938023885.1 uncultured Prevotella sp.
TTGCTACAATATCCGCGCGGACGTGAGACGTTGCAGTTGCCGTGAGGGCAAGGCACACCGCGCCCTTAAACTGCCTGCGGACGGACGAAATCTCCATATAATCCGGGCGGAAGTCATGCCCCCACTCGGAAATACAGTGAGCTTCATCAACGGCTATGAAAGAGATCTTGAACGACTCGAAGAAAGGCAGATTGTCCTCTTTGTTAAGCGATTCCGGTGCCACATAGAGCAGTCGTGTCTTACCTTCCCTGACATCTTTCACCACACGGTTGACAGCCGCGCGGTTGAGCGAAGAGTTAAGATAATGGGCCACGGAGTCGTCCTCACTGTATCCGTTGATGACATCCACCTGATTCTTCATCAAGGCAATGAGCGGCGACACGACAATAGCCGTACCGTCCATCAACAGGGAGGGCAGCTGATAGCAGAGACTCTTGCCACCTCCGGTAGGCATGAGCACAAACGTGTCGTTGCCTGCCATGAGACTGGTAATGATATCTTTTTGATCGCCTTTAAACGAGTCGAACCCGAAATATTTCTTTAATGCTTCCGTAAGATCCAATTTCATATTGTCGTTGTTTAGGGATGGTATGGGGTGGCTGAAGGACTGAGGCCGGCCTTAAGCCGACTCCAGTTTCTGAAGATGGGCTTTCCCGAGCTGCCTCTTAGCGTAGTCGAGCGTCACCTCAAACTTCTTGATCCGCTTCGACGGTATCTCATACATAGCATCCATGATGACAGCTTCCACGATAGAGCGGAGACCACGTGCACCGAGCTTGTACTCCACTGCCTTGTCAACGATGTAGTCGAGGCAGTCCTCATCAAAGGTGAGCGTGATGCCGTCCATCTCAAAGAGCTTGGTATACTGCTTGATGATAGAGTTCTTCGGCTCTGTCAGGATTCGTCTCAAAGCTTCCCTGTCAAGCGGGTTGAGGTAGGTGAGCACCGGCAGACGGCCGATAAGCTCAGGTATCAGACCAAACGACTTGAGATCTGTAGGCACGATATATTTCATGAGATCCTTCTTGTCGATATTACGGGCATTCTGTACCGAGTTGTAACCCACGACATGCGTATTGAGACGCTGGGCTATCTTCCGCTCGATACCATCGAAGGCACCACCGCAGATGAAGAGGATGTTCTTCGTGTTGACATGGATATATTCCTGATCGGGGTGCTTACGGCCGCCCTGTGGCGGCACGTTGACCATCGTACCCTCCAGCAGTTTGAGAAGTGCCTGCTGCACACCCTCACCACTGACATCGCGCGTGATGGACGGGTTGTCGCTCTTGCGCGCAATCTTGTCAATCTCATCGATGAACACGATACCACGCTCTGCGGCCGCCACATTATAATTAGCAACCTGGAGCAGACGGGAAAGGATACTTTCCACATCCTCGCCCACATACCCGGCCTCCGTGAACACCGTGGCATCGACAATCGTGAACGGCACATCGAGCAAGCGTGCAATAGTCCGGGCCAGCAGGGTCTTGCCTGTACCCGTCGAGCCCACCATGATGATGTTGCTCTTCTCTATTTCCACGCCATCATCGGTCTCGGGCTGCTGCAGACGCTTGTAGTGGTTGTACACAGCCACGGAGAGATAACGCTTGGCCTCATCCTGGCCGATAATATACTGGTCGAGATACTTCTTGATCTCTACCGGCTTTGGAATCTTCGTCTTCGGACGGTAAGGCGCAGCATCGGCATGCTGCTGACTGCCGAGCACGCCCGTCTGCTGCACTATCTTATAAGCCTGCTGGACACAGTCCTCACAGATGTAACCATTGATGCCTGTGATGAGCAGTCTCACCTGGTCCTCACTGCGTCCGCAGAAACTGCATGTTTTCTTTTTCATCTGTTTTTTTTCTTCTTTCATTTATCCTTCTTTCCGGATAGAGTCTGACCGGTCACTTCTTCTTCAGCACCTGGTCGATCATGCCGTACTCCTTAGCCTCCTCGGCGGTCATCCAATAGTTACGGTCAGAGTCCTTATACACTTTGTCGTAAGGCTGGTGAGAGTGCTCGGAGATGATGGTATAGAGTTCTTTCTTGAACTTCAGGATCTCCTTGGCCTCAATCTCGATATCCGAGGCCTGACCCTGCACACCTCCGAGCGGCTGGTGAATCATCACGCGGCTGTGAGGCAGTGCAGAACGCTTGCCTTCCGTGCCGGAGACGAGGAGTACAGCCGCCATGGAAGCTGCCATACCGGTGCAGATCGTTGCCACATCAGAGGTGATAAACTGCATCGTGTCATAGATGCCCAGACCTGCCGTGACAGA
>CALJCU010000298.1 GCA_938023885.1 uncultured Prevotella sp.
ATGTTCTTGATAGAATCATTAAGTATAAATTTCAATCTTTTTGTTTTTCTATCCATTTTTGCTATCTCATCAACTGAAATCAAACATGAATCTAACTAGCTGAAGAACCTAAAAAAAGTTAATTTGCTTGCGAATTACAGATAATTTCGTAAATTTGTCAATGATAAAAACAACCGAAATATGGACAAGAACGAAGAAACCATTAGCTTAACGAAGTGCGACAACTCTATTCTGGCCGATGAAATCGTTTCTAAGCTGGCCAACGCTGGTATAGCTTCATCGCTCCACGACGAGCTCAACGACCCCGCTTATGGCGCTTACGGACCTAATCCCGGGATTGAGGTGAGGGTGTTCAAGAAGGACTTGGAGCGAGCCCAGAGCATATTGAAGGAGATAACCGAAAAGCGAGAGAAGCAACTGCCATGGTGCCCCAATTGCGGCAGTCAGAATGTCGTAGCGTTAGGCAAGGTAAGGCCCAAGCTGTCTAAGTGGGCGGTCATCATCGGCGTTCTCTTGGTTGTCATCGGAATCGTCTGCATTATCCTACCATTCTGTGTGAAGTCTCTAGAGTCAGCTACGGTTAGCTTTCTTATTATATCACTGATCTCATTGGCGGTTGGCGTTGTCCTAGTCATACCCCAGCGAGAGCGCAAAAACTACAAATGCAACGAATGCGGGACTGAATTCTATAAGGAATAATTTTTAGACCCAATAATAATGTGGCAATCCAACAACTTATCTGCAAAAAGATATAAACCACTTACCTAATAAATCTCTGAACTTATGAGAAAGAAGACAGATATTAAAATAAGATGCAATGATATTGAACAACAGCTGAAGGAATGGGGTAAAGTGCCAACTAATAGCGAGGATACCAATCTGCTTCATAAAGTCAATAACCTTTATCGTGAATTAGGCGACAAGCCGGAGGTACAACGACTTATGACCTTGTATCCAACAAATCAACTTTATACCAAATGGGGCATCCGTTGATCCAGAAGAACATCCTGAGATGGAAACCCTTGGCTTCATCAATCGCTCTGTAGAACTGCCTTACAGTCGAGCCAAAAGGTATATAAAACAGTGTGTAGAAAAATACGGAGAATTGCCAGGGCTGAATACTTGGCCAATGTATTTTGTGTTTCAGGATGACTTAAATCGAAGAAACTATTATTACGGATTCTCAAAGGACCAGCTCGACTTCATTGGCAGTTTAATTGACGGGGGCTACCTAACCGATGAAAAGTTAATCGTCAAGTACTTTTCTTGCAGGTTGAATGACAAGTCCGTAATAGAGAAAATTGATGCGATACTGGATAAATACAAACTTATCACACTTGGTTATTTGGCAAGGCACCTCCATGAGGGACTTGTATTGGATATCTCGTATCTGCATTCATTCTTTGACGAAATGACACAAAGCAATGGAAATATACCAAGAGGCATTTGTAAGGAAGTGAGGTCGCGTTATATGCTCATCGAACCATCATATGGACAGTATGCTCAAGAAATAATCATTTGTCGTGGTTATGAGGACCTTGCCAAAGTGGACTTCAAGGAAGCGGCGCGCCTTCTGCCTTATAGGGTCTTACCTAATTATTCTTTGGACTTTACTGATGCCGATGACATCAATTATGCACGTGCCTTTCTTTTCCACATGGAAAGGGAAGGTGGATGGGGAGGAATGCCCGATGATCCAAGAGGCATCATACATATCGATACAGATCATACATTTTTGGACGATCTGAAAAATGGCTTTTGCATGTTCTCCTACATCAATACCAGGATGTATCACGACGCTCCGGAGAAATCCCTCGATTGGTGCATGTTTCTCATGAGGATGGATTCTGCCTTACTTAAGAGGAATCACAATTCCAAGTTATACAAAAGCCTAAAATATTGGATTAATGAGAGAGCTGATGATGCATCAAAAGCTAAATTTCAATTATTGAACAGCTATTTATCAGAGCACTGGGACTTCATGATATGATTATACTTGCGAATTTAATGTTAGTAATTAGTACAACAAATGAGATGAATGATGTAACCTCAGGACAGCGTATTTAAAGAAGCTATTCTGAGGCTTTTGTTTATAGGAGAGGCTAACGCCTCCATTTACTCTGCTGGCTCTGCTCATCATCCACATCGTTTACATTCATGCCATTGCCAACCTCGTATTCACGGTTGGTATCTTTTGAACCAGCATGACTGTCCTTTACAATGTTTGCTGGAGCTGGCCTATTAGGAGATGATTGCTGAGACTGAGACACACTCGAATGATGAGATGCACGACGCTTAATGATACCCTTTGACTCAAGGTAGTTATCACGTAGCTGCCGGACGACAGACTCGCGCAAAGTTATGGTCTCGCCATTCCACGAAACCGTACCTCGATGAATACGAGTACCGAACTGTCGATACAAGATGCGGTTGATATCAGCAGTCGTGAGTTTTGGGTTGTCTGCGAGAAGCTCGTCGATAGTTCTTTCTATTCTGCCACAACGGGTTGCTGAATCCTCGAACTGGAGCAACTCCTTTATGCTAAGGAACTCTCCTCCCTTATAAACAGTCTTGTCCTTATGGTCAACGACGATGTAACCATAAGGTGTATCTTTCTTTCCGACAAACACAAGACTGATTCCAAACTTCTTTTTCATTACAGCTGCCAACTCTTCCTTGGTAGCAGACAGGTTGCGATACTTTTGTAAGATGGCACGCAGCTGACGACGACGCTTGTCATCTGGCTTGTTTTCCTTTAGAGCGTGCCGCATGATGAGCTGCACTTGTATCGTTCCCTGTTCCTCACCATTACGGTATAGGTGGACAATAGGCTTCTCGTCATCGTCTTTACACTCATAGCCAAGGCTCTCCATGATGGCGCAGAACTGGGCTTTGGAAGTGAAGCGATAAGTCAGCACCTCCTTGGCAATATCGTTAATCTCCGGCTCCTGCCTGTTGCCTGTGAACTCCTCCATAATTCCCTGTGTAATCTTCCTTGACCGTCGTCTTTCCTGGTTATGCTCTATCTTGTGACCATCAGGGGCAACACGCGATGTGATGATATGGATATGGTTGTTGTCCGTGTCGTGATGGGCATAGACCAGTAGCGGCTGACCTTCCTCCGCATATCCCATCTCTTTAAGGTAACGGTGCGCAATGTCAAGTAGCTGCTCATGGGAGTATTCGTTTCCCTTGCAACTTACAGCTAGATGGAACTGAGCTTTCTGAATACGAGAGTTCCTTGAGGAGTACTTCATAAAATACTGCCGAAGTTTATCCGCCGTATAACTCTCTGGGCGGAAGCCTATGATGTTGGCAGTTTCCATGAGCGTAGCCTGGCCGCTTTCTACTTTTTTCTCGTTGTAGGCGATGGCATGAAAGTTAGTCGAAGAAGGTAGAATGGTGATAATCATAGTTGCTCTTCTATATGGTTGTGAATCTTATCCAGTTCATCCTTTATGCTGCGGATGACTGCAATAGCCTCCTTTGTCTTGGGTAATAGGACGCTGGTGAAATAGTCCGAAGACAATTCACCGGCGATGGCAAGTTCGTTTGCACGATGCATACACTGGTTGAAATTTCCTCCGAGCCAAGACAACTGTTGTTGATATTTTTTATAGAATTGCAACAGCGTGTCCATTGTCTCTAAACTCCCCTTTATCCTTTGGTCATCGAACAGGCTGACAGCCTCACGGACCATCGCATTCATATTGTCGCCATAGCTTTTCGCTTTCTTTCGGAAGACGTTAGCGTCATCTTCAGAGAGGCGTATTTCCAATCTTATCTTTTTGTTCATCTTTCAGGATGGTATGTGGTTTACAGATTTCAACTTATGATAGGGGAGTTGCGACCGATTCTTCCCCCCAGCTCCGCTGGCAAGTGACTTTTGGACGTGGACTGAGGTGGTAACCGAAGTGTACGTACAAAAGTACAACTTGCTATTCCCAATGGACTGCCGTAGCGGTATGTTTTGCGATATATATGGCATCATGTCTGTTTAAGGTGCTAAATGAGGTATTTCCCGTAGTTGTGGAGCGATCGTGATTAGTCGCAGACTCAGTATTTTACTGGCTCAGACTATGCGATTGATTACTTTTATCACGTGATAACCGTGATAAGTATGATAACCTTTATCACGTGATAACCGTGATAAGTATGATAACATTTATCATGTGATAACCATGATAAGTATGATAATCTTAATCATGTGATAACCATGATAAGTATGATAACCTTTATCAATTGACCCAGATAAACTCTAACTCAAAGATGGGGAAAGATAGATCAGATAGATCAGATAGAATCTATCTGCGGATTGCTCAGCTAGATCAGATAGAATCTATCCGCGGATTGCTCTGATTGATCAGATAGAATCTATCCACAGATTGCTCTGATTGATCAGATTGATTTTATCTTCACCCAACCGTTGCGGATTCTCGAACGTAAAGCAATATATTTGCTCAAGCAAGTTGTTTGCCCAAGTGAGATATTTGCGAGTGCAATATGCTTGCTCAAGCAATATGTTTGCGCATGTAATATTCTTGATCAGGCAATATGCTTACATGAGTAATATATTGATATAATGCTTCGCTACAACGTCAGGACATCAACGGTTTCGGTTTTCGCTTGACTTCCGCTTGCAGGGTTTTGAGATGCCTTTCAGCCTTGCAGTCGTCAATGTTAGCCACAGCATCGTCCGGATAGTCGGTATCGCTGCATCCTCCATTGGTAATCCACTTCAGCAGCTCGTCCTGGAAGAAGTAGAGCTTGTTACCTCGCTTGTGAAAGGGTATTTTCCGTTTCGAGGTCATGTCGTAGATCGTCGATGGACTCTTGCCGAGCAGCTTGCTGGCTTCTGTCATACCGATGGGTATGTGCAGACTCGCACAAGACGCGCCGTTGGCGATGGACGACAACATGGCGATGATGGTATCGCCCTTCTCATGGAGGGATGCCAGAGATTCCGGCATCCCGTCAAAGGTAAATGTTCTCATGGTAGTAGTTGATTGTGAGGTTGACGTTCGGTTTCCCATAGTATCAAAATGTTAGTCTGTTAGAATGATAGTTTTCTATTCTGTGAGTATGTGAGAATGAGATAATGTGAGTCTCATTTCAATGAGATCTTGTTCGTCGCATCCCGTTTGAGTGAGCTGACCACATCCGTATAGACCTGCGTGGTTGTCACGTCGCTGTGGGTGAGCAGCTTCGAGATGGTGTAGATGTCCGTGCCTGCCGCCAGCTGCAGCGTGGCGAATGTGTGGCGGAAGCAGTGGAAGGTGATGTGCTTCGTGATGCCTGCCGCCTTGAGCCACTTCTTCAGGTGATAGGCCACGATGCCCGTGGTGAAGTCCTTGAACACCTGACCGTCCTTCCGCTCTCCGCACAGCTCTACTGCCTCGTCGCTGACAGGCAGGAAACTCTCCTTATGCGTCTTCTTCGTGCGGAAGTGGAGCATCCAGCCGCCATCGGCTGACGGCTCGATGTTGTCCCATTTCAGTCGGATGATGTCGCTGACACGTAGTCCCGTGAGCACTGAGAACAATGCTGCGCGTCTTAGCACTTCACTCTTGCAGGGAGTAGCCGAGAGATGTTTCACCTCGTCGAGGGTCAGAAACTCCCTCGGCGTACTGTCGTTCTCAGCCTTCTCCAACTTTGTGGCGACGTTCTCCTTGAGCTTGCCGTCATCGAAAGCAATCCTCAGCACAGCCTTCAACTTACACAGACAGTTGTTTGCCGACGATGCCATCATCAGTTTGCCGTTACGGGCACACTTCTCCGACATGAGGTAAGCGAGAAACTTCTGGCAGTAGTCAACGGTGATGTCGTCGAAGCAGCAGCTGCCGCCACAATAGTCCTTGAAGTGACCGAAGGCTGTCTGCCAGTTGTAGCTGTACTCATTCTCCTGCATCTGCTTCTCGAAATAGTCGAGGAAGCTCTCACGGCCCTTTGCCCGGTCGAGAAAGCCAAACTGCTCATTGATTACCGATTCTGTGCGGCGACACTTGATGAGTTCCGCCTTCTTCATCATCGAGCGGTTATACTCCTGCTGGAACCGCTCCGAAGGGTTGGCATAGATGTATATGCCAAGATACTCGCGCCGTGTCATCCGCCCCGTCCGAGGGTGGCGGATGGCAGGGTAATAGTCAAGGTAAAGCGAGACCTTGCCCTTTGCCAGCTTCCGCTGGCGCACTGTTACTTTTGTACAAAGGTTTGTCATATAGTTATTATTTTTAAATGTTTC
>CALJCU010000299.1 GCA_938023885.1 uncultured Prevotella sp.
CTGTCACCGTTGTGCGAACAGTTGTCCATGCTTTGCAGTGTCAGTGGCAGACGACCCGCCCTGAAACGTTCGAGCAACAACTCACACACCTTACCCATGGCAAGGTCAGGCTGGAGACCGCGTGCGAGGTCGGCATCCGTGACAGTGTAACCCTTCTCCGTGATGGTAAACGATACCATCTGAAGGGATGGCTTGCGGAAGATCTCCTGCAAGCGATCCCAGTCATCAAACTGGTAGTCGGCCTTCAGTGCCTCAGTGACAGAAGCGATAACCTTCTTCTCCACAGTGCCACCTGACTGTAACGAGACGAGGAGCGAGAGATTGTCGTAGGGTTTATACACTTTATCGATGACCTCATAGTCGTAGGTACCCGCTACAATGATACCGCGGTCATACTTGCCGGCATTGAGGACATCGGTGAGGATGGCGGCGGGGAAAGCGCGGAAGATGTTTCCGCAACCGATATGAACCCATGTTGGATTCTCATAGGTCTTCTGTCTCATGGCGGCGATATCGAACGTCGGCAGTTCATAGCCTTTAGCCTCCCATTCGGCAGCATCGATGTGGCCGGAAATGATGTCAGTTAGTTTCATGTTGTCTTATTTTTGTTGGTTTAACGGCCCACACCGTAGGGGTGGGAAATGCTCAGACCCTATTTAGTCGAAGAATCCGGGCTGGTGATAGGGCTTGCCCAGTTCACGGTCCACAGTGGCAATAATACCCTGCACCTGCCCCAAGGCGAGCATGCGGCCGAGGAAGCTGTAGCCGGCATTATAGCCACGGTTCTCATCGCCGAGCATCGTCATGCCATGGTCGACACGCATCGGCAGACGGGCGGTGTTCGGATTGCCCTGGCGTTTCATCTCCTCCGCCTCGAAGGTGCGGGCAAGGCCCGTGATGTCAGCCCGTCCACCGAGATGACTGGCTTCCGTGAAGTCGCCATTAGGGAAAATGTAACAGGATCGCAGATGAACGAACCACGTACGGCCGGCGAAAGCCCGGGCCATTGCAGGCACATCGTTCTGCGCACCTGCCGAGAGACTGCCGGCACAGAACGTCAGACCGTTGTGCTTGTCAGGAACGGCATTCAGGAGCCACTCGATATCCTCCCGGCTCGTCACGATGCGTGGCAGACCAAGAATCTGAAACGGCGGGTCATCGGGATGCACACACATATACATGTCGCACTCGTCGCAGACAGGCATGATAGCCTCCAGGAAGTACTTCATGTTCGCCCGCAGCCGGTCGCGGTCGATACCCTTGTATAAAGCAAGGAGCTTACGGAACTTCTCTATCGGCTCCTTGTCGCCCTCCTTGAAATTACCGCTGACGAAACCTTGCGTCTTGATGACGATGTTCTCCACCAAGGTATGGTCCTTCTCCGGTGTCATCGCCTTGGCGAGCGCATCAACCTCCTTGAGAATGTCACGTCCGTTCGGATTGCCATCGGGACCGAGGGCCTTAAACGCCGCCCAACTCTCCCGGGCGCCTTTGCGCTTAAGGATGTTGATGTCGAAATAAGCAAACTCCGGAATAGAGAAATAAAGGTTACAGGAACCGTTGGGATTGGGGTGCAGCAGGTCGGTACGGGCCCAGTCGAGCACCGGCATGAAATTGTAACAGATGGTGTGGATGCCTTCCGCCGCGAGGTTGCGCAGGCTCTCTTTGTAGACCTCGAGCTGCGCGTCGCGGTCCGGTCCTGCATATTTAATGGTCTCAGTGACGGGCAGACTCTCCACGACGCTCCACCGCATGCCGTAGCTCTCAATGTACGTCTTGAGGTCATGGATCCTATCACGCGTCCACACCTCACCCAAAGGTACATCATGAAGAGCCGTGACGATTCCTTCTACACCTATCTCTTTCAGCATGGCAAGGGTTATCTTGTCGTTCCTGCCGAACCATCTCCATGTTCTTTCCATAAGTTGTATAAAGTCTTTCCTGTCTTAGATTTATCTCGTTGCAAAGATACAGAGATTCTAATAGACAATCGTACATATTCGTCAAAAAAACATGCAAATATGTACAAATGACACCTGGTATTACACGGCATTACCGTAAGGGATACCCGCAAAAGCCGCGCTTTCGTACTGATCCCTGCACGCGGTTCAGACTTTGTTCTTCGAGAGCCGGGCAAGGAAGAACCGGCCAGTCAGGCTCAGCACCAGGACGATGAGGGTCAGCACAACAGCTGCGGCATAAGCATGGTCCTGAACGGCTTCCTGGGGAGCGGAGAGCTGGAAGAAGACGCTCAACGGAAGTGTTGCTGCCGGGTCATCGAGATGGGTCGGTATCTGGTCGGAGAAGCCGGCTGTGAACATCACACCGGCGGCATCACCGATGCTCCTGCCGACAGCCAAGAGCGTTGACGTAGCGATAGCCGGTGCTATCTGCCTGACGACGATGCCGATGGTGTCGAGACGTGTGGCTCCAAGACTGTAAGACGACTCCATCATGCCACACGGGATGTTTTTCGCCACCTCATCGATGGTACGTATCAGGATGGGGATGACGAGTAAGGTCTCAACGATGATACCACCTAAGAGGGAGGCCCTAAGACCGAGCCATAT
This sequence comes from uncultured Prevotella sp., assembly GCA_938023885.1. Taxonomy (GTDB): domain Bacteria; phylum Bacteroidota; class Bacteroidia; order Bacteroidales; family Bacteroidaceae; genus Prevotella. The sequence continues at coordinate 2,571 of CALJCU010000299.1, forward strand.
CATGATGGTGAAGCCAAAAGCACCGTAGACAATAGACGGCACACCGAAGAGAACATCGTAAGCCAGTCGGGCCACGGCAGCAAACTTACTGTTCGGCTTGAGACAGACATTGAGGTAGAAGACAACGGGAATAGAGATGCCAAGTCCGATGAGTGTCGAAGCCAGGACGATATAGAGTGAGCCGAGGATAGCATTGAGGAAGCCACCCTCTCCACCGGTGTAGAACCCGCCTGTCGGCACCTTTGTGATCATATCCCATGACAGTGCGGGAAGCCCTCGCCACAGGATGCTGCCGACGACGCTGAACACAAAAAAGGCAACGATGATGACACTGATCACCATCAGTATGCGTGCTGTCTTTTCTTCGATGAACTTCATTGCTTCTGAGTATTTATCGTTATATCTGACTTGTTCTGCACTGACTTATTGTTTGTTTTTCCTCAGCACCAGTCGCGCCCCGAGGTTGAGTACCAGCACGAGGACGAAGAGGATGAGGGCGGCGAGCATCAGCGCGCTCTCGTACATCGGCACAGAAAGCATCTCACCATAGTTGTTCGCGATGAGCGCCGGCAACGGGTAACAAGCATCAAGGAGCGACTTCGGGATGACTGGCAGGTTACCGCAGACCATCATCACGGCGATCGTCTCACCCAAGGCACGACTGACAGCCAGAACGGCCGTAGCGGCGATGCCCGGCAGACTCTTACGGAGGACAACGAACTTGATCGTCTGCCATGAAGTGGAACCAAGGGCTAGGCTCGACTCCCGCATGCTAACCGGGACATTGGCAAAGAGTTCGGTAAAGAGACTCGTCATAAGGGGAATGACCATCACACCCAGCACGATGCCACCCGCCAGCACGGTGTAACCACTGGAGGAAAGGCCAAGCACAGGTGCCAGCCAACGGGATATCCACGGGATGATAAGCAAAGTACCCCAGACACCATAGATGACGGAAGGCAGTCCGGCAAGGATATCGAGCAAGGAATTGGAGAGACGCCGTACCCGCTTATCAGCATATTCGGAGAGATAGACGGCAAGGAGCAGGGAGAGGGGTAAGGCAAGAACGACGGCGAGGAGTGTCACGGCACCCGTACCGGCGAGGAAAGGAAGGAAGCCGAACTGTCCCTGCTGTGGTTTCCAGACAGTAGACGTCAGCAGTGACCACAGCGACTGACTGTGCAGGATGGGCGCCGACTTGAGGTACAAGTCCACGCCCAAGGCAATGACGAGCAGCATGGCACCTACAGCCATCGCCGCCATCACATATCCGGCAATCTTATCTTTCCAGTACTTTGTTTGCATAATAGTTCTTTGAGCTATTAAGGGCTGACACCAGACCCGACCCGTCTGTGACCGACTGCTGTCCTTTCGTAAGGACATAGCGGAGGAATGCCTTGACGACAGGATCCTTCGGATGGCCGCGTGTCACGAGGTAGAGATTACGAGCTGGCGGCATGGGATACTTACCCGTGGAAATGGCCTTGGAAAGGCTTGTCAGTGTGTCATAGAACCGCTCGTCCGCATCGATTCTGCCGTTGTCGTTCAGGTCGATGGGGATCACCACGATGCCATGGTTAGGCCTGCGTGTTTTGACATTGTAGACGAAACCGATGTTGTTGAATCCGATACCGTTGACATCCTTCTGTATGGCCTGCGCAACGCCAGGGTCGCCATAGACCGCTGTGCCTTTGAGATCCTCCTGTTTCTTTCCGAGCCACCGGGCCCAGGTCCCCGCAGCTCCACAGGCATCACTGCGCAAGTAGACATTGACAGGTGTGACGCAACGAAAGCCTCCTATCTCACCCCACGTCCTTACCCTCCCCGTGACCCACAAAGCGACAGCAGCCTCACGGGTCAGTCCGTGAGCAAGGACAGCTTTGATATTGGGATTATGCACGTTGACTGTCGGCACCACAGCATCCTTCGCCACGGCAAACGCCACGGCCCCTTTCTTCTTCTCGTCCGGTTCGAGATCGCGGCTCACCATGCCAAGATCGACGACACCCGCCAACGCATCGGTGATCCCTTTGCCGGCACCGCCTGCGGAGACATCGACACGCACCTCGGGATGCATCCGCTGAAACTCACTCCCCCACTCCACAGCAAGGGGATAGAGGGCGAAAGCGCCGGAGAGCGTCACCCGGCCTTGGAGTTGTCCGTCCTTGCCATATCCGTTCTTCGGCCGCATGCCGCAAGAGGAGAAGAGGAGGAGGATACATGATAACAAGAGGAAGCCCCACCCCCTCACCCTGGGGAGGGGTAAGATATGCTTCTGAGGGCAATAGGGGCAGATTATTAAGTTCATATACTTAAAAAAGATGAGAAAAGACTATCTATTCAGTTCCTACGGTGGTAATCAATGAGTATTCTTATACGCCACTACCACGATGCCACCAAGCATAAAGAAGGCTCCGATAATCTGAAATATATTCATAGGCACTTTTAGTTAATACCGCTGGTGCAGTCCGCACTCGCGTTTGTCGGGTGCTTTCCACCACCACCGTCCGGATCGCGGATCCTCACCGGGATTTACGGCTCTTGTACACAGCTCACAGCCGATGCTGGGGTAGCCTTGGCGGTAGAGTTCGTTGAAGGGCAGGCGCTGCTGCAGGGTGTAGGCCCACACTTCCTGTTCGCTCCAGTCGAAAATCGGGTTGTATTTGGCGATGCCGCGCGCGTTGTCGTGTTCGGCCAGGGTAAGTTCGCTGCCGCTCCGTCCAGTTGATGAGCGGGTTGACCTTCACCATGTTGTGCCGGTCGTCCCATTCGATGAGCTGCATGTTCTTCCGCGTGACGCTCTGCTCATGGCGAAGGCCGCATATCCAGGCGTCGAGGCCCTGGAAGGCACGCTTCAGCGGTTCAAGCTTACGGATGGTACAGCAACGGTGACGGCTCTCAATACTGTTGTAGAACAGGTTGATGCCTTCCTCCCGCTCCATACGCTGCACCTCCCGGTAGTCGGGGAAGAACACCTCTATCTTGATGTTGTAGGTGAGGTTGGTGCGGTCGATGAGCTGATACGTCTCCGGGAAGAGGCGGCCGGTGTCGAGCGTAAAGATCCGAGTAGACTTGTCGATGTCGACAATCATCTTTGTCAACGCCTGATCTTCGATGGAAAGAGATGACGAGAGGGCGATGCGGTCTTTATACGCGTTGAGACAGAAAGCCAGGACCTCTTCGGGAGACGCGTCGTTGAAGCGCCCGTTGAGCGCGGGTATATCGTCTTTGGTAATCATGTCGTATCTTTATAATAATATCATGCCGCCACCGACAGTTTCGTTGGTATCGGGATCGATAAAAATGACAGAACCTGTGACACGGTTATGACGGTAACTGTCGAAGACCAGCGGTGACGCGGTATGAACGGAGATCTCCGCGATGTCATTCATGTTAAGCGAAGTGACACCCGTCTCCTTCTCTAAAGTGTTGATGTTCCGCCGGGAGACGATCTCACGCACCAGTCCCACCGTCTCGAAGGTCTGCTGACGGATGATGTATTTCTTTCGTAGTTGCAGTGGAGTCTCATTGAACCAGCACACGCCCATCTTCACATCCCGGGAAATCTGCGGCTGGGGCTCGTCGGCCTTGACGAGGATATCACCCCGGCTGATGTCTATCTCATCGTTGAGCTGGATGGTGACACTAAGCGGTGCAAAGATCTCATCCAGCTCCTCCTC
>CALJCU010000300.1 GCA_938023885.1 uncultured Prevotella sp.
AGCTGATGGTAATACCATTAGCACACTACGCTTCAGGGTTAACATCGCTCTGCCAGTATACTTACGCCTTTTTGTTTGTCGTTCGGTGTCCGTCAACAGCGCGTACGACGAACGTCATACACATTGTTCGACGGCCGCCAGCAACGCTGCTGACGGCCGCCGAACAATGAACCTTACACCAAAAAACCGGCAACAAAACATCATTTAGGCATCACAAATGCCACTTATAGTTCTTGCCTGCACGCTGTGGAGCCACAACGGTACCACCGCCCATCACTACCCCTCCTTTAGCCATACCGCAATATTGCATCCATCGGTCGCGAATACGACTTACGTATCCTACCGTCTCCTTGCCACGCATATAGCCGTGTTTCACCACAGGGTCGCGATAATAAGCCGCATCACTAAGCTTAAGTACATACTCGGCAACGTCGTCCCAGCGGTGAGGGTTACGCCCGTTCTTTCGGGCAAGCGCCATGGCATCCCTGATATGGAAGAAGCCTCCATTGTAACTTGCAAGCTGAAAAAACACGCGTTCAGGCAGTGGTACATCGGTATAGTGGCCGCCTAACTCTTGCATGTAGCGGGCTGAAGCTGCAATATTCTGTTCGGGATTGAACATTTCCGAACGCGGCAAGCCCAAATGGTCGGCCGTTACAGGCATAATCTGCATCAAACCGCAAGCCCCGGCCCACGATTTCGCATTGGGATCGAAACACGATTCCTGATAGCATTGAGCAGCCATAAGCCGCCAGTCGAGACGTGCCAGCGGTGCATACATCTGGAAATAACGGTCATAACGTGAGATGATACCCTTCGAGGCGTTAAGCATCGGTGAGAAAACATGCCGGCGCACACTGGCAGTGGAGAGCAGAAACGTCTCCTCGCGCCGTATCTGTCCCACCATCTCTTTTCTAAACCAACTGTTGATGCTTTGGGCCAGTTCCTTATTATCCACATTCACCGCCCATCCGTGCTTTGTCGAGTCGACTTTCACATTCGTGTAGTCTACACCTTTCACGCTGTCAGGCAACTGCAACGTGGCGATATCAGCATCTCCTGCTTTAATTTTTCTTACAACCTCTGCAGTATCCCGACAGACATCGACACGCACTGACACACCGAGCTTCCGAGCATATTTCTCAACCAAGAGATACTGCAGGCCCATGCCATGACTGTGATAGTCATAGTAGGTCTCCGGACCCGACAACGTGGCAATGATCATCTCACCGTTCGTGATGATATCATCAAGACTGAACTTACTCGTTTGTGAAGGAATTGAATCCTTCTCCACAGGCGTACCCCACGGAGTCATCTCCACCTGCTTCTTCTCATGACACGAACCAGTGAAAATTAAGAGAAAGAGCATGAATATACTGACAATATGTAATTTCATAAATAATTTAGCTACAAAATTACTAACTTTATTGGAGATAAGTGAGAAAATAGGTACTTTTGCAATGATTATTTATAAAAGTGCATAAGAAATCAAGTAAGATAACGAAGCAACAACAGATAATATGTTAAGAATTGCTATTCAGTCCAAAGGCCGCCTTTATGACGACAGCATGAGTCTCCTTGCCGAGGCTGACATCAAGGTTAACCCCAGTAAGCGCACGCTGCTCGCTGAGAGCGCCAACTTCCCCCTGGAGGTGCTTTTCCTGCGCGACGACGATATCCCGCAGAGTGTGGCCAGTGGCGTGGCTGACATCGGTATCGTCGGAGAGAATGAGTTCCAGGAGCATCAGGAAGACGCACAGGTCATCGACCGCCTCGGCTTCTCGAAGTGCCGCCTCTCTCTCGCCATCCCTAAGGACATCAACTACACAGGACTGGAGTGGTTCAACGGCAAGAAGATTGCTACGAGTTATCCTGGCATCCTCCGTCGTTTCCTGAACAAGAACAATATCCACGCTGATATCCATGTCATCACGGGCTCTGTAGAGATCAGTCCGGGCATCGGCCTCGCAGATGCTATCCTCGACATCGTGAGCAGCGGATCGACACTTATCCACAACAATCTGAAAGAGGCGGAGGTTGTCATGAAGAGTGAGGCGCTGCTCATCGGTAACCGGCAGATGGATGGGGAAAAGCACAACATCCTCAATGAGATGCTTTTCCGTTTCAGGGCTGTACGCTCGGCTCAGGACAAGAAATATGTCATGATGAACGCGCCGAAGGACAAGCTCGAAGACATCACGGCTGTGCTCCCGGGTATCAAGAGCCCGACCATCATCCCACTGTCTGACCCAAACTGGTGTGCTATTCACACCGTGCTCGATGAGAAACGTTTCTGGGAGATTATCAATAAACTGAAAGATCTCGGTGCACAGGGTATCCTTGTGAGCCCCATCGAAAAAATGATATTATAATTTTTATAATGAACATCATCAAATATCCTGCAAAATCTGAATGGAAGGCCATCGTTGAGCGTCCGCACATGGACCTCTCTAAGCTCAATGAGACGGTGTCGTCAGTTCTCAAAGACATCAGGGACAACGACGATGAGGCCGTGAAACGTTATGAGGAGAAGTTCGACCATGCCAGTCTGAGCTCTCTCGCTGTTACTCCCAAAGAGATTGAAGAGGCTATGCATCTTATCTCTTCGGAACTGAAAGATTCCTTGGAAATGGCCCATCATAACATCGCTGTCTTCCATGAAGCTCAGAAGTTTGAGGGCAAGAGGATTGAGACGTGCAAAGGTGTAACCTGCTGGCAGAAGAGTATTCCCATCGAGAAGGTAGGACTCTATATTCCCGGCGGCACAGCTCCACTCTTCTCTACCGTTCTGATGCTCGCTACCCCTGCGAAGATTGCGGGATGTCAGGAGATCGTTCTTTGTACCCCCCCGAACAGAGAGGGCAAGGTGAATCCCGCCATCCTTGCCGCTGCTAAGATTGCAGGCGTGAGCAAGATCTTCAAGGCCGGTGGTGTCCAGGCTATCGGTGCCATGGCATACGGCACGGAGTCGGTGCCGAAGGTCTATAAGATCTTTGGTCCGGGCAACCAGTTTGTCATGGCTGCCAAGCAACAGGTGTGTCTCCATGATGTTGCTATCGACATGCCTGCAGGACCGAGTGAGGTCTGTGTTGTGGCTGATGAGACGAGCAACCCTATCTTCGTTGCTGCAGATTTACTCTCTCAGGCTGAGCATGGCATCGACTCGCAGGTCATCCTCATCACGACCTCAGAGAAGATGCTTGATGAGGTGAAGGCCGAGATTGAGAAACAGTTACAGCCCCTGCCCCGTCGCGAGATCGCCGCCAAGACGTTGGAGAACTCGAAGCTCGTGCTTGTACATGACAAGGACGAGGCAATGCAGCTAAGCAACTGTTATGCTCCCGAGCACCTCATCCTCTCGACATCCGACTATGAGCTGTTGGCAGAGAAAGTTATCAATGCTGGCAGTGTCTTCCTCGGTCAATGGGCTTGTGAGAGTGCTGGCGACTATGCAAGTGGCACGAATCATACGCTCCCCACACATCAGTATGCCTTGGCTTACAATGGTGTAAACCTCGACAGTTATAACCGTAAACTAACCTTCCAGCACCTCACGGAAGATGGCATCCGCAGCATCGGAAAAACGGTGGTATGCATGGCTGAGAACGAGCAGCTCGAAGCGCACGCTAATGCAATGAGACTGAGAATAAAGAATCTTTAATGATAAGATTCAACCATCATTACATAGCAGAGTAATCATAACCCTCAACGTTCAATGCAAATGAAACAGCTTAAAGATTTAGTCAGACCCAATATATGGCAGTTAGCACCTTATAGTTCCGCGCGTAATGAGTACAGTGGACATGAGGCACACGTCTTCCTT
>CALJCU010000301.1 GCA_938023885.1 uncultured Prevotella sp.
AACTTTGAGTTTCCGCAGCATCTCATGGGATGGAACACCTTCGGCAAGGTGGCCGTAAACGATTACGAGCCGGCCTTCCCACGCAATCCTCATTACGTCACCATCTCTCCGAGTGGTCACAAGGAGAAACAAAGTGGATTGGAGAACCGTGGCTTCTTCGGCATGGGCATGAAGAAAGGCATGAAGTACGACTTCACCGTCTATGGCCGTCTCAATAACCTCCAGGGTAAGCAAGCCAAGATACGTGTGGAGCTCGTCGACGACAGCGACGTGCCGATGGCGGGACAGACCATCGACGTGACGGACAACGAATGGCATAAGTATACAGCTGATCTGACAGCCACCAAGACGCTGCAAAAAGGTCTGCTCCGCATCTTCCTCGAAGGCAGTGAGCCTGTCGACCTAGACTATGTCTCTCTCCTCCCTGAGGACAACTGGCACGGCTTGCGTGCCGACCTCGTGAAAGATCTCGAGGACCTTCACCCGGGTGTATTCCGTTTCCCCGGTGGCTGTATCGTGGAAGGTACGGACCTTGCCACACGCTATCAGTGGAAAAATTCTGTAGGAGATCCGGAGAACCGGCCACTCAATGAGAACCGATGGAACTACACGTTCCCACATCGCCTCTATCCCAACTATTACCAGAGCTACGGTCTTGGCTTCTATGAGTATTTCCTCCTTTCCGAGAAGATTGGCGCAGAGCCTCTGCCGGTGCTCTCTGTGGGCCTTGCCTGCCAGTATCAGAACAGCGACGAGGATCCGAACGCCCATGTTGCCGTGAAAGATCTGCAGCCTTATATCAATGACGCCCTTGACCTGATAGAGTTCGCCAATGGTGCAGTAACGACGAAGTGGGGCAAGCTGCGCGCCGATATGGGCCATCCCAAACCATTCAACCTCAAAGAGATTGGCATAGGTAACGAACAATGGGGACCACTCTATCCCGAGCGCCTTGCTGAGTTCGTGAAACAGATCCGTGCCAAATATCCACGGATGAAGATCTGTGGATCCGCCGGTCCGCTTGCTGAGGGAAAGAACTTTGATTATGGCTGGCAAGAGATGCGCAAGCTCAATGTAGATCTCGTGGATGAGCATTATTACAAGTCGCCTGACTGGTTTCTGAAGAATGCCGGACGCTACGACAACTACTCACGCAAGGGCCCAAAGGTATTCGCCGGCGAATATGCCTCGCACGTCAGGGGTATGAATGGGAAACCGACCGTTGCTATGAACGACTTTGAGGCTGCCCTCTCTGAGGCTTGTTTCATGACCGGCTTGGAGCGCAACGCTGATGTCGTCTACCAGGCTACCTATGCTCCGCTCTTCGCACATGTCGAAGGCTGGCAATGGAGGCCTGACCTCATCTGGTTCGACAACCTCAACTCCGTGCGAACACCCAACTGGTACGTGCAGATGCTCTACGGAACAAACAAAGGCACAAATGTGCTGAGGCTGACTGAGAATGGCGGCGTTGTGGAAGGTAACAACGGACTCTATGCCAGTGCAGTGCTCGACAAAAACAAGAAACAATATATCGTGAAGATTGGCAACAGTCTCGCCCAGCCGCAGACAATAAGCATCAACCTCAAAGGTGCGAAGAAAATCACCTCTGCCACACAGACGCTGCTCACTGCCAAGCCCACAGATACAAACAGCCTGGAACACACCGACAATGTGAAGCCCGTGACCAAAGCCGGCACGCTCAATGGCTCCAACATTACCGTGACGCTGCCTGCACAAAGTTTCAGTGTATTCATTGCAGAATAAATAAGTTATTTATCAATCAAAAACAACTTGGTTGTTGATAAGAAACAACTTATTTATAACTTGGAAATAAGCTTAGTTTCATGGCTTGATATTAAAATTGGTAACATGAAGCGGCCGCGTAAGGATTCTTACACGGCCACATTGCATTCGTGACACATACACGAAAAATAGCTAAACAAAAAGCTAATGTCAGAAACGTTACTTTCTCATTGTCTTATGACCATTTACTATAACCAATCCTTTATAGCTGTCACCTACACGTTGGCCATTCAGATTGTAGGAATATGAGGATTTCATAGGAGAATCTATCATGATATTCTCCACTCCAGTCAGGGATGATCCGTCAATATAGGAGCCTTCATTGACAAAGAAAAGGGTTAACATTGAAGGAGATGAAGACAATGTCTTTGTATAAGAATAGCTATAGCTCTTGCCTGATTGCGTTTTAATGGTTGAAGTCATGGTAAATACACCGCCTGTGGTATAGACCACCTCCATACTGACACGGGAACCATTCATATCAGCTTTAAACGTATCCCAATTAAAGTTACTGGTACAACCGGTATTTGACGATGTCGTATTATCCCAGTTGTCACAACGAATGCCGAAATATTCCTTGTAATTAGCTCCACCGTGTGTACAACTGGCCCCATAAAGACACCAGTTGCACCAATTCTGCGACTCATTGCTATAGTTGTAGAATTCAAACTTTACCTTTGATCCTTTCGACAGAGAATAGTCTGCTTTGGAGAAATTTGTCCACCATCCGGAAGACGTATTCTTCACTGAAGACTCAGGATAATAAACCGGATCAGTAGCTATTGCATTTTTATCAACGACAAGCTTATATTCTTTGGTATAACAATAGTTGTCCTTAGCAATTGTACAACAGATCCGTTACCTTTTACCTCTCCCTCATTTGTCATCACCGATGGATCGCTTGACGACCAGGTAACTTTTGCGCCAAGCTTGCCCACAGATGGCAGCGTCTGGCTAGCATTGATCGTTGCACCGTCTACAAAAGGTATTTGCAAATGATCCAGCGTGTATTTTATGGTGGCCTTAGCATCTGCCTTAGAGCCCCACAGTTCTTGCTGATAAGTGAAGGAATTCTGTCCGATAATGAGGCTACCGCTTGACGAAGACACGGCTTCAATACAAACCGCGGGAATGTCTGTATAATCGATAGTCTGACGTGTCAGTACACCCTTATATACGACATTTCCGATAGTAAGGTGGATATAGTCGGTTCCGGCCGTCCGGCTCCACGTACCCTGCAAGTCACCACTTACTTTCCCGTCTGTGGACAATATCACCGAGAGAGGCTTCTCATAGGCTTTATTTGCCGCATTCTGGTTATACTGATGACGTATGAACTGATAATCACCTGGTATATCGCTATCAGCTATAGACGCTTTCGAAGCAATCGTGGCGTTTGTAGCTGTCTCTCCGGCAAACTCGTAAGGCGCAGCCATCAGCCAACCTTCATCGTTGAGGAAAAGCTGGTGTACACGCACCTGGTGACCTTCTGTGCCATCATTGAAACGTGTATGATTGACTACGAAGTCACGTCCCTGCTGGTCAGTAAATGCAGAATTATGACCTTGCGACAACTCCGCCGTAGGCATCGTATCCCATTGGTAGTTAGAGAAAAGCAATATGCCGCGGTTGTCATTGGCCGTAGCACCATAGTTCAGACGATAGCCCGGGTAAATAGCTGATGTACCATAAGCATCCTTATAGGGACCGGTCGGTTGATCTGCACGAAAAACGCGCATCTGATAGCCTCCGTTGCTTGTCAAGCCACCATAGGTAACAAACAAGAACCAATGACTGCCAAATTTTTTGATATAGCCTGCTTCGCCAGAGACGTAATATCCACATGCTATCTTCTTACCAAAGTAAGGATCACTCGTACAATTGGCATTGGCTGAGCCCGGTGTAGTCTTTGTCCCATTAACCTCATAATCATAAGTGTACTGATAGTCGCGAAGACCATTCTCCCTGTTCAGACGCAGCATGAAGATACCGCCTGACCATGATCCGTAGCTCATCCAGAGATTGTCGTCATCGTCATAGAACACACACGGGTCGATACAGTTAGGCCAGTAGGTTCCCCACTTACTTCCCACCTTGTATCGCTCAGGCAGAGATGTGGCGCCTGTAGCAATGACAAGATCCGTATGCTTCCAATCATCGGCTGCACCGTAGCCATTGTGAGTGTAAGTGCCCTGAAAGCCGGAGAACACTACCGGTCCCTGATAGACCCAAGGTCCCTGGACATTGTCAGACGTGAAAAGTACGATGGAAGAGCACCAATGATCGCCGTTGAGC